>JAPOOT010000350.1 GCA_026713285.1 Gemmatimonadota bacterium
ATTCCAATGGCCGTGCCGTCCTCGGTCAACCCGATCTCCACCTGTTCCAACAGGCCGAGCAGCACCTCGTAGTCCAGCGTAAGCGGGCACTGCGTGAAGCTGCGTCCCGCGAAGACCACCATGCCGATCCGGTCGTTTTGCCGCTCCCGGATAAAATTTGAAATCACGGTTTTAGCGACGTAAAGCCGGTTGCGGGGCTTATAGTCCTCGGCTCCCATGCTGCCGGATATGTCGAGCGCCAGCACGATATCGATCCCCTCGGTCATCACTTCCGCGCCCTCGGTACCCGTCTGCGGACGGGCAAGGGCAAGTATTGCCAGTCCGATGGCCAAGGCACGCAGCGCGACGGGGACGTGGCGGTACTTGAGGATAGACGCGGGTTTCAACCTGTTTACGAAGGAAATGTCGGAGAACGTCAGGCCGCCCCGGCGTCCCTTCAACTGGCGGCGATACCACCATAGGAGTACCGGGAGGATCACGAGCAGAACAAGAATTACGGGCATGGAAAAGAACATGATCGCGTCAGTCCTTAGACGGTGCTTGTAGGGAACCCGCATCGCCGGCGGAAACCTCGCCGGATACCGGTGAATCGGCTTCGGCGTCGGGATCGGGTTCGGCGTCAGAGACGGCGTCATTCCGGTCCAGCGCGGCATACTCCGGCGCGGGAGGAGGGCTCGTCAGCTCGACGACCTCCCGTCCTTCCCGCAAGGAAAGCGACTGCCGGTGCGTTTCGGGTGTATACCTTGCGAATTTAACCATGTCGCATTCTTCGAACAGTATACGGACGGTCCGTGACTCCTCGTGGCCGAGATCGAGTGCGTTCAATGCCGCTATCACTTCGGAAGTCGTATATTCCATGGCGGCTATCCCGTAACGCACGGACAGGTACCGTCGCAGGATTTCAGACAGCGCGGAGTAATGGGCTTTCACGTGTCCCTGGGCCAGCCACTCCTTGAGAGCCAGTCGATCCAGCTCCTCCAGGGCGATCTCTTCGGGAAGGCGTTCGATAGCCGTATCCGGGCCGTTCGCATCGTTCCGTTTCCCGCGGCGCCTGAAGTACAGAAAGAGGCCCGCCGCGACGGCGAGCAGCACCAGTCCGCCGATCGCCCAGAAGTACCAGGGCACTTCGCCGGGGATCTCCACCGGATCCTTCAGATCGCGTATATCCTCTGCCTCATCGTCTATCACGCTGAGGACGGCAACGGAAATGGAATCCGACTCTGCGGATATTTCGGTACCGTCCACCAGGACGCACTTAAGCGCGAAGGGCGGTATGGAATGTTCGCCCGTCCGAAAAAGGGTAAGTTCGTAGCGGAGTGAATCGACGTTCACGCCGCCGGGACCGGGCAGGGGTCCCTCGTGCTCGAAGGACAGGAGATCGAAACCTTCCGGGGGACGGCCAGATTCCGGCCACTCGACCGCGGAGTTGCCGGGACTCTTCACGGTGATCCGGTACAGGAAGGGATCGCCCACGGTGATCCGGTCGCGATCTACCGAGGCCTCGATAGAGAAACCGAAATCTCCGTCCTGCGGCGCAGGGAAGGCTTCGGTATCAGCCGGATTCGTCGAGACGGCCACCAGGATGGTGACGAGTAAGCTTGAACACCTCACCGCATGCCGCCTCATGTCACGATTTCGGTGTCAGGGCGACCATGTCATTGATCCGGGCCACGAACCCGGCCCTGGCCAGGGACACGACGGGGCTGTTTCTTTGCTTGACGTAGACCAGATTCCGGTCCCCGGGAAACGATCTGCCCACCAGGAGCGATAAGCGTTCTTCCGGCACGTCGTCCCGGCCCCCGATCTGCAGCGTAAGTTCCATGATCGGTTTGTCCAGTCCATAGGTTGCCAGGTCAGCGTCGGGGTCTGCCGTTATGAAGGCCTGCGAATACAGTGAATCCAGCTCGCTGAACGCCCGGCCGACCGAGATCGCGTCGGCGTCGCCCGATGAAGGCTCTTCGATTTTCCATACGACTCTTTGCTTCTGGTCGCGGCGCACCCGCAAACGTTCGTCGGGCGTGACCACCTCGAACATGTGTACCTGGTAACCTTTGAACCGAAGGATCTTGTTGTCGCGCAAGTCGATCGCGGAGGCGGGCAGACGCTGCAGCGTAGTTGCATCCACCGCGTAGATCCACTCCTCCGCGGGGTCCATCACGTATTCATACTGCCCATCGCCGGAGGCCGATCCGACCAGGATTTCCTGGGGTCTCACCCGGTCCTCGATCGTAAGCGAGAGGCTGGCAGCCGGGTTCTCGAAACCGTAAGCCGCTTTGTTCGCGTCCGTCAGCGGGATGTGTTCCCGCACACGCATGATCTCCAGGCTGTCCAGCATGGCCGTGATAAAACGGTCGTTGGCTCTCAACTCGTAGGGAGACGTCATACGCCAGTCTTCGAAGGCATGCTTGACCAGGGTTACGGTCTCGTCTCCCAGTTCCATCGAAAAGTCGGGGATCCTGTAGGATTGAAAATCGAAAGCCGTGACCCGCCTGTAGAACTCGGGTTCCCGGTCCAGCTGGCGCAGGATCGAAGTCGATACCGAGTATACGTTGCTTCTTTCGCTGGTCATGGCAAAAATCTGGCCCAAATGATCATTGCCCAGTGCAAGCGTCTGGAGTATGCTGCCGTCGCCGGATTTCACGGTCGCCGTCATCACCGGATTCGCCAGACCGTATTCTTCAAGCGAGGAAGGCGCTTCGTCGATGAAGGAAATGGCCGTGGCCCCGATAACCGTGGTCAAGGCGTTGACCACCTCATCGCGCTCGGCAGGCAGCCGGTATGGCGCTTCCACGCGCCATGTTCCGAAGGCGTCCAGGCCGATGACGATCCGGCGGTCGCCCTTTTCGAGGATGAGCTCTTCCACGTCGTCCCGCTCGACGCGAATCAGACTGCGGTCCCGCAACGCGTCGGACGTCCTGCGCAGGTTCCCATTGATCTGCGAGGAAATGAGAAATACCCTCCGTGTGCCACTTTCCACGGCGTAATGGGCCGCGCCCGTGGGGTTCACGTCTCCCAGCAGCAACACCATGGGCCTGTCGAGACCCCGGATGACCTCGACGGACGCCGACGGATGCTCAAGGCCGTATTCCGAAAGGGCTTCCGCCGAATCGGCGACAGTGCGCGCGGGGGACAGGGTGGAGAATTCACGCAGCAACGCACCCACGATGTCGGGGTCCGCCGCGTACCTGACCGGATCGGTAATCTCCCAACCTTCCATGGGTACCTTCTCGATCGTTGTGGCCGCTCCGTCCACCGTCACCTTGATCTCGACGACCTCCTCGGGGTTGATCTCGAATACACGCTCGGTCTCCGCGACCTGTTCTTCCTCCATAACGAAAAGGAAGAAATAGGACGCCAGCAGGCCCAGAATCAAGGCCAGCAAGATCGTGTATCGGCCACCGCTCACGGCGTTTCGTCTCCTATTTCCTTCTCCACCACACCACTATGCCCGCGATCAGGATGCCGATGGGCGAGAGGATGCCGGTGAAGATAAAGATATCCCGCATCTGGCTCAGTGAAATCTGAACCAGCCTGGTGTCGCTGGACTTGGGGCGGATCGCGAGCAGGTCCTCCTCCTGGGCGAGCCAGTTGAGAATGTTCAGGGCCAGGTCGCCATTGCCCGGCAGCATGATGTAGGCATTGGATGCGAAGGATGAATTTCCAACGACCACGATGCGGGTTTTCAGTTCGTGCTCCTCCGGCCGCATCGCCATCTCCTGCGGCGTCAGCGTGGCCATGTCCCTGCGCGGAAGCGCCCTGGGGACGGCCGTAATGGCCACGGCAATGGAAACGGGGCCGGGCTCGTCCGTTTCCGGGTCCAGCACGGGCACGTACTCCATGGCTTCGTCCGGCGATCCCGGCAGCGTGGTTTCCGCCCAGCTGCGGGCCCCGGTCATGGCGATAGTCTGAATCTCCACGGTATCGTCCGAGGCCGACGCCGTTTCGATGGACCGCACCAGTGGGAAGAAACTCACGGTGTTGCCGAGGGGGCGCGTGATGGGATGGGCCGGGTATTGCATGACGGCCGGCATGTACTCGTTCATGCCGGGCAACCTGCCCACGGCGCTTTCGTCGATCACGACGTTGTCGCCGATCCGCACCTTCCAGTGGGCGAGCAGGGCAGACAGATCGGCGCTTTCCTCGGGATAGTCGGGGTTGATCAGAAACAGGGC
>JAPOOT010000343.1 GCA_026713285.1 Gemmatimonadota bacterium
GAGGTCCGTAAACTGATCCGCGCCATCGGGTCGAGCGCTTTTCATCCCATGGTCGATACGATCCACATGAATATCGAAGAGACCTCTCTCGTCCAGCCGATCCAAGACTGCGGCGCCAGTCTCAGGCACGTGCATCTCTGTGAAAGCCACGGCGGTCTGCCGGGAACCGGCCGAATCGACTTCGCGGAAGTAATCCGTGCCCTGAAAGGCATAAACTATCCGCATTTTGCCTCGGTGAAGGTCTACAGAAAGGCCGGGTTGCGGGAAGCGGTGGAGCGGAGTATGGCTTACTTCTGGGGATTGCGGTCGGGATAGGCTTGCTGCCAATGGATCGGCTCTGGCGGGGCCGTGATGTCAGGGCCATTCCGGCTTTTGCGGATGACACGTCTTCAGGGCCATTCCGGCTTTTGCGGGTGGCCGGTGCGGATGGATTCCAACCCCGCTTCGCATACCGCCACGACGCGTGCGCCGATCCGTGCCGGGATCGGGTTTTCCATTTTGCCGTCGAGCGTATCCAGGAAGTCCACGACGGACCGGCCCCAGCCGTGGCCGCCCACGGCGGCATCGTCCGAGGCATTGGGTAGTACGATCGGTTCCTTCCCACGGCGGTACAGCTTGCCATTCCATAGCGTCCCCTCGGTGCCATAGACGGCCAGCATGCCGCCTCCCATGCCTTCCCCCGAGCAACCGCTGGAGACGAAAACCTTTCCGAGCACCCCGTTCTCGAATTTCAACATGACGATATAGCAGTCGTCCGAGGGATACTCGGGCACGCTCAGTTTGCTGCCGTAGGCGAAGACCTCGCCGACGGGCGAATCGACTGTGGACAGGATGTTGTCTATGGGATGGCAGCCACCGCCAAGGAGTATGTTCTGCGGGTTATCCCGGTCGATCCGCCACGGCGTGTGGCCCCGCCCGCCCGGATGGTAGATGGTCCACATGTCGTGGATATAGTCGCCCTGGACAAAGAAGATGTCCCCGATCTCACCCGATCGGGCTGCCATGGACATTTCCCGCCAGGGGTACATGTAGCGGATGGTATGATCCGTCATCACCGTCAGGCCCGTCCTGTCGGCGGCGTCGATGATGCGTCGGGCGTCGGGGACGGAGGTGGCCAACGGCTTCTCCACGAGGGCGTGGGCGCCGAACTCCAGGGCCATGACGGCCTGATCGGCGTGCAGGTGGTCCGGACCGGCCACGGCGACGATGTCCGGCCGTGTATCCGCGATCAGTGTACGAAGGTCGTCACTGGTAGCGGCATCGGGATAGAGCGACCTGGCCGCTGCAAGTTTGGCCTCGACCGGGTCGAAGAGGGCGGTCACACGGGCGCGGCCGCTCTGTTCCGCCACGTGGGCAACGTATTTTCCGGCGCTGCCGCAGCCGCTCAGGAGTAGGGAATAGGACATGGCAGTTATGGCCTCTACGACCCCAGGTCACTTCACCTGCTCCAGCCTGGTCCGGTACTTGTCATACAGGTCGGTGTGCTTGCTGCTGATATCGACCGGCCGGCCCTGGATGAATGCCCGTTCCACCTGGGTCATGATCTCGAGCGGGTCCCCGTCGGTCACGATCAGCGTGGCGTCCTTGCCCGTCTCCAGGGAACCCAGCCTGTCTTCCACCCCGAGGATACGCGCGGGATAGAGCGTGACGGACTTTAACGCCTCTTCCCTGGGCAGGCCGTAGGCCGCCGCGGTCGCGGCGTGGTAGGGCAGGTTTCGTACGTTCGAACCGCCGCCGCCTACGAGCCATACCCTGCGCTCGCCGATGCAGAATTCCAGGCCGGCTTCATAGAGTTTCAGGGCGTTGGTGAACGGCGCGTCATACGCTTCCCAACGGCGAGCGGGAAGGTAATGCACGGCGCCGATGATCACGGGGATCGCGTTTTCCTTCAAGCGGTCCGCCACCCGCCATACGTCCGCCCCGCCGACCAGGATGATCTTGAGATCTTCGGCGAGGGCCCAGTCGATAGCGGCGTGGATCTGTTTTACTTCAGATGCGTGTACGAGAACGGGAAGTTCTTTTTTAAGCACAGGGATCATCGACTCCCAACCGAGGTCGGAGGGATGAAACGGCCCGCCGTCGCGTTCGGCCTCCTTCGCGATCATGTACGCCTTTGCTTCCCGAAAGGCGTCGCGAAGCATGGTAAGGGCTTCCCTGCGCGCTTCGACCTGCTTCTCCCGGCTGTCCGCACCGGGAAAATCGAATACGCGGTAGGATGGCCAGCGTACGTGAAGTCCCACCGTCGATTGCAGCGTCATTTCCTCGGTGGTCCAGCCATCCAGCGCGATAAGGCCGGAAAGACCGGAGATCAGGCCGCCACTGGGCATGGTCAGGGCGGTCAGTATCCCGTTCGCGCGGGCAACAGGGAAGTACTCGCTGTCGGGATTCACGGCGGTAACCGCGCGGACGCTCGGTGTAACGTCCCCGATTTCCACGTTGTCCTGGGTCGCCCGCACCGAGCTGATCTCGGTCAGTCCCAGGGTCGTCGGCGCGGCGATCAGCCCGGGATACACATGTTTCCCCGTAACGTCGATGACCAGCGTGTTTTCGGGCAGGGCCAGATCGGTCCCGATACCTGTAATTACGCCATCATCAAAGAGCACCGTGGCGCCTTCGAGGACAGCGCCGCTCACCGTATGCACGGTTCCGCCGGTCAGGGCGATGGGACGAGCCTGCGGTCCGGCGGGTTTCTGCTTGGAAGCAGCCGCCTCGTGGACCATGGGACCGGATGCGAGACCAGCAATCAATAGTACAGTCATCGTCCGCATCCAACAGGCGCCTGCGAGTACAGCCATCGTTCGATTCCAACAGGCACCGGAAGACTTCGCCGAACGCCGCGTCCCCTGGTTTGTCCGGGGCAATATCATCATCTCCAACCTCCATTCGCCGGGAAACCGGCCTGTCCGGTCCTACGCCTCCGGCGACGCTTCCCCGGTCTCGGACGAACCTTCGTCCGCATCGGGCGACTTGAGCAGTTTCTGAATCAGTCTCGTTCTTTCTGCTTCCACTTCTTTCCTCATCTGCCTGTCTTCATCGATATCGAAGTATCTTCTTCCGTCTATCCAGGTCTGTTCGCATTTCGTATACGTGGACAGGGGATGGCCGTTCCAGATCACGAAATCGGCGTCCTTGCCCGGTTCGAGCGATCCAACCCAGGGATCGATGGCCAATTGCTTCGCCGCGTTGAGCGTGACAAACTTCAGGGCTTCCACCTCGTCGACCCCGCCGTATTTCACCGCCTTTGCCGCCTCGGTGTTCAGTCGCCGGGCGAGTTCATCGCTGTCTGAGTTGAAGGTGACCAGTACGCCCGCGTCGTGCATCAAGGCCCCGTTGTAGGGAATGGCGTCGTAGGCTTCCACCTTGAAGGCCCACCAGTCGCTGAAGGCAGAAGCACCCGCGCCATGGGCGGCCAGTTCGGGCGCGACCTTGTACCCCTCCAGCACGTGTTGAAAGGTGCCGATCGTAAAACCGTAATCCTCGGCCACCCGAAGGAGCATCAGGATCTCGTCCTGTCGATAGGAATGACAGTGGACGAGACGCTCACCGGTCAGGATCTCCTGCAGCGTTTCCAGTTCGAGGTCGCGCCGGGGAGGGACGACGCCGGAATTATCTTCCAGAGCGTTGAACCGGTCCCACGACTGTTGATATTCCCGGGCCGCGCGGAAACGGTCGCGGATGATCTGTTCGACCCCCATGCGGGTCTGTGGATAGCGGTCGCTGAGAATGCGCCAGTTGCTGCGCTTGACGTTTTCGCCCAGGGCGAACTTGATCCCCGCCTTGGCTTCGGAGAATTTGAGTTCCTCGGGGCCTGTACCCCATCTCAGCTTGATGACCTGGTTCTTGCCGCCAATCGGATTGGCCGAGCCGTGCAATACGTTGGCCACGGTGAGACCGCCTGCCAGCTCCCGGTACATGGCGATATCGTAGCTGTCGATGACGTCTCCGATACCCACCTCGGCGGTCACGGCCTGCGTACCCTCGTTGATGCCCTCCATGATGGCGGTGTGCGAATGGGCGTCGATGATGCCGGGCGTGACGTGCTTGCCGGTACCGTCGATTTCTACGGCGTCCGCTGACGTTTCGAGGTTCGTGCCCACCTCGTCGATCTTCCCTGCGCGGATCAGCACGTCCGCGTTTTCCAGTTTGCCCCGCTCGTCCAGCGTCCACACCGTGGCGTTCCGCACGACGAGGTGTTCCGGTTGCGCAAGCGCGCTTTCTCTGCCGAAGGCTCCGGGTGGATACAGCGCCGGCGGTTCGGCAGCCGCGGCGGACTTCGGAATCTCCAGCGTTTCCGCTTCATGCTCCGCGATGCGTTCCGCTGACCAGCTCACGCTTTCGCCGCCGGGGCGGACCCCTTGGCCGGTGATTCGGTCTCCCTGGACAGAACCCGAAAAACGCCATACGCCGGCGTCACCCAGCGCTTCATGCTCAACGCTGAACGCGATACGGGTATCGTCCAGATCCATGCGGTCCGCCTTGATCGTGGTACCTTCCTTGTCTATGGTGCCCTTCGGAGCACTCGCCGAACCTTCAATGGCCAGCGAAAGGCTGTCTCCCTGCAGGACGACGAGCCACGTCCCCCGTGGATCGACTATCGGGCGTGGGGTGACCACGTGACGGTTACCCGCGACCCACACATCTTGCACGCGCACGCCCTCAGCGAACAGGGGGCCGTCGGTAATGGTCATGTTGGCCAGTTTCCCGGACTCCAGGGTACCGAGTTGACGGCTGAGGCCAAGCATGGACGCAGGGGTCGTAGTCAACGAGGCCAGCGCGGCTTCATAATCCAGTCCGTGCTCGATCGCTTCCCGCACCCTTTCGTGAAAGTCGGCGCTTTTCCCCAACCTTGTACTGCTCAGCGCGATGGGGATCCCGGACCGGTGCAATTGGCCCGGATTCCCGGGCGCTAGGTCCCAGTGCCGCAGTTCTTCCAGCGTGACGTCCACGGCGTCTTCCGGCGTGGTTACGGAGAGATCTTCCGACCGTGGAAAATCGAGCGGCAGGATGACCGGCGCGCCCACTTCGCGCACCGCGTCCAGCATGCGGTATTCATGGCCGCTGCCCCGCACGAGGAATCGAAGTCCGAATTCATCCGCCAGGCGGGCGGCGCGCAGGAAGGCGTGGTCGTCATCGACACTCAAAAGTACGGCCTGGCCGCGGGCGACTACCCCGTCCAGCGCCGCCAGTGCGTCATTGTCCTCCGGGCGTTCCTGCTGGGGATTCTCCGCGAAAGCCGCATGGGCGTCCCGGTACCATTGCGCGTCCAGGATCGTCTGCCGCATGAGGGCCGCGACGCCCATCATGGAGGCCGGATAGGTGCGGTTCCGGTTTCTCTTCATGCGCAGATGCTGGAATACATCGCGCTTCAGTATGTTCTCGTTGGGCGATCCGGAACCCAGGTTCACCACAACGCTGCTGCCAGAGAAAACGCCTCGATCGGCTACGACCATGGCCGCCGCGAAACCGGATTTACGCAGCCGGGCGAGTTCCTGCTCACTGACGCGGTATGCTTCGCCGGCGGTTCGTTCAGGACGAACGCCGGGATTCCAGTGGGTCGATCCCGTGGACTTCTCCGCTTCCTCTTCCGGCAGGCCGGCCTGCGTGAACATCTCGATCAACCCGGGATAAATGGTCTTGCCGGAATAGTCCCACCGCTGGGCATCCGGTGGAACGTCGACGGATGCTCCGGCTTCCACGATCAGCCCGTCCCGGACGATCACGACGCCCCTGTCGATCACGAAATCGGGCCGGACGTAAATCCGGGCGTCCTCCAGGGCGTGGACGCGCGAGGGATTCTCCCGCAGTCCCGTCTGCGGCGCCGTCTGCTGGGCTTCCGCAGCGAGGGTGACCGCCCCGGACAGCAGCATGGCCGGGATCATGATCCAACAGGTTTTCAGCATGGTTTTCCTCCTGCGGAAACGATTCAGGTGCTGATTAAAACCCAAAGCAACACAATAGCTTACTAAAATCCACTACATCAATTGTTCAATGACTTTGTCCAATGCCTGGTCGATCCGGGCAGCGAGTGCTTTCCCATCCAATCGGCCGATGGGATGATCGATCTCGACGATGGGATAGCCACCGTTTCCCAGTTGTTCGGCCATCACCCGTGCGGTGTGAGTAAAGTTGGACGTACAAAGCAGTGCGGCCGGTAGTCCAAGGTGCTCGAGCATGAGGGCATCGTGCATGCTGCACGCGCTGCAGGACCCTCAGTCTCCGACTCCCACGAGTGCGAAATTGCAGCGTCTTACGATAAGACCGGTCATCTCTTCCGACAGCACGCGACTCGCGCTTTCCTTGGTGTATTCGACCGGTTCCACAGGATGGGCCATGCGAATCGTTAACTGCTCGAAGAGGCCGCGCAGGATCACGTCTGAATTGGGCTTGCCGTTTCCCACCAGCGCGGCGGTGACATGCTGAACACCCAGGGGCCGCCGCGCCATGCGAAGGGTCGACGTGTCGGCCGAGGCCGTGGGATCAACGAGGGTTACCGGCATTCTCACGCGCTCCATGTTTCCGCGGAATGCGGACATTCAGTACGTCCCAGTCATTGCCTGGTGGCGCAGGTTGAGATCCGGCGCGTGACCGGCCTCGACCCGACGCCCCTGCCCGAACCCAGCCACGGCGGAATGATGGCGGAATGTCCGCCGGCCGATCCTCCAGCGAACATGATCCATATGCCATCCCGGTCCGGCGTCAGCGTGACGGTTTCTTCGGGTCCCAGGTCGTCGTGCCTGCCCGTTGCCTGGATTTCACGTCCCGTGGCCGCCGTGCGTTCAAATAGCGCCTCGCGGATCATTGCACGAGTCCACCCGGCCCGGCTGAATACCGATCGGTGTTCCGGGCAGATGACGAATACGATGGCCGCGCCGGCGTAGTTGGTCGTCCGGGCGACGCGCACAAACGAGTCGATCAGGCCATCGGGGTCGTCGTTAACGTGGTCGGCCACGGAATGGGGAGCTTCGGCGGCAAGGACCGTGACGGCGTTTTTGTCCGGGGAAACGCCCAGTTCTTCGCCCTGGGTCGGCCAGCCGGCGCAACGGGCTTCCGGCAGACAGTAAGCGATGCGTCCGGCATGGGCTATCGTCGCCCGGTCCAGGTCACCCGGCACGCTGCCGACCCCGTTTCGTATGACCAGGTTCAAGGCACGCCCCACCGTCAGATTGGACCGGTTGCCCGCACCAAGCACGGCCGTTTCCGGATTGAAACGCAACGATTCCACAACGGGACCGTGGACGATCGCCAGGGGTGCGGCGCCGCCGGTGCTGGCCGACGGCCCGACGATATTGAACGCCGGGTCCAGGATGGCCTCGACCGCGGCCAGGACGACAGGGAACAGTGCATCAGTGCACCCCGCCATAACCGCGTTCGCCGCCACCAGTTCGGCTGAGATGGATCTGTTCCGCTCAGGCACCGTGCCGATTTCCCGGTCCGGTTCGATGCCGTGCGCATCGAGCATCCGATCGATGCGATCGCGGACGGGCGGCACCACGGGAAGGCCATCCGACCAGCCCCGGTCGAAGGCGTATTCTATGGCATTAATTTCGGATTCGACCTGGTGGGCCATCAGCAGCGTTACCTGCCGTAGTAGTTTTCCAGATAGGTAAGAATGGTTTCTTCGGTTTTCGAATCGAATTTCTTCAATCCCTTTTCCGCCTGCATCCACCGGATAGCGTCGAGCCACTCCGCGCGGTTCGCCCGATAGGAACGGATGATCTGGGTAGGATGGCATTGGGCGCATTCCCTTTCCACGACGGGGTAGCCATCGCCCATGATCAGCCGGGTCCGGTGGTTCAGTTCCAGGCCCGTTCGCGGGTCGAACATCGTCACGGGCTTGGCCGCCTCGGCTCTGGCATTGGCCTGTGCGACTTTCGATCGCTCCGCTTCGTAGTAGATCAGGCCGACCACCAGGACATCCAGGATGATGACGAAGGCAAACTGGCCAAGTACGCGCAGAAACGAATTCATGGACCACTCCTGTGATTGTGCGGACAGGGATCTGCGGCTATATGGGTACTAACGCGGTCTCGCACCGATGGGGAGTCCGAACCCTATGTACCACGTCCGGCCCGCCGCCGGTTCGAAGAAGCGGTCTCCAAAGGCATTTGGGACGATGGAACCATTGTAACGGGTGTCGAACAGGTTGTTGACGCCCGCGAAGAGGATGCCGCCGATCATGTCCCCATTATAGGCAATACCCGCCCGTAAATCAAACAGCGCGTAACCCTCGTTGATGAAGTCCGATTTCGGCTTGTTGCTACCCGGTGCGGGACCGTTGAAGTCGTTGGCAAAGTACTCCGCGGTCCACTGCGCGTTCATTTCCATGAAGGCGCCGCTGCATGGGTGAGTGTATGTGATACCGGCGAACAGATGATGGGGTGGTACACCGGGCACTTCGTTGTCCGAAAGCTGGTACAGCCTGGATTCACCTTCGACCTCCCGTTCGAGTTCAAAATCGCTGAATTGGAACTGCATCCCCGTGTAGGCCAGCGCCATGTCGAAAGCGGGTAGTGGTGACCAGGTCAGCTTCAGTTCAATGCCCAGGTTCCGCGTCTGGCCGGCGTTCCTGAAGAAGATCTCGTCTGTCTCAGGATTGTCGATCTGGAAGGGCAAAAGCATATTGCGGATCCCAAAGGCGAACACGGCCGCGTCATAGGACAACCCGGCTTCCGGCACAAATCCCTTCACGCCCGCCTCGAATCCGCGCAGTTGTTCGGGTTCCAGGCCGGGATTGAATCCCCCGGCTTCCGTGGGCCGGTTGCTCAGTTCCGACGTGGTAGGGGTCTGGAAAGCCGTGGAAAAACTGCCGTAGAACGCCGTGAAGGGAGCCGGCCGGTATGCCACACCCAGCTGGGGACTGAACTGTGCCATGTTCCGTGTGCCTGAGTCGTCGGTCCGGTCGGAAAGATACCGGTCCGTCGCCTCGAACTTGAACCGGTCATAACGACCGCCGGCGGTTACGATGATATCCGGCCTCGGCGTCCATTCGAATTCCACGAAGGGTCCGATGCCGTCAACACGCTCCTCCTGGTCCAGCCTGAGGTCTCCCAGCGTAAGCTCGTCGAATACGCGTCCGTCGTCCAGTGCACCCACCAGGTCGCCGGGTATGCCATCGTTCCCGTATTCAAGTCGTTCATCCCGCTGTATCTCCACGTCCAGCCCCAAGGTCATTCTCAATCCGCCCGAACCCATTCCGGTCTGTTGGCTGTAAACGCCCCGGGCTCCCGCGCCCCGGCGGTCCAGGTCGATGACCCGTCCCGGGATGGGGTTGAACAGCGAGCGCCCCATGCCAAACACCGTAATCTCTCCCTGCCTTCCTTCTGTTTCGTACCGCAAGGAAACGCCGCCCTGGGCCTGCCTGACCCGCTTCGAAGCGCCCTGGCTCCGGACGAAGAACCTCGCGCCGGCGGGGTCCGTCTCGGCCGCGGCCTTGTCCAGCGAACTCGGGTTGAACTGGTAAGGTGCGTTGAAGTAGTTGATGACGGTAGTCAGATGCCAGGTCTCGTTGATCGCACGTTTGCCCACCACGTTGATCCCGGTCGACCGTGCGAAGGCGTGGTCGCGGTACCCGTCGATCCATAGCGTGTTGTAATTGACGAGAAACCGGTTGTCGCCGGCGCTGCCGGTTGCCTTGCCCTGTATACGCCGAAAACCGTGAGAGCCGGTGATGAAGCGTGGCGTGACTTGAAAGGGCCGGTCCGAAGCCTCCTCCGAGCGAATCTGGATGACCCCACCGGCCGCATTGCCGTAAAGCGATGAACTGGGTCCCCTAAGCACCTCGATCTGCCCGGCTGAAGTGAGATCGAGGTTATTCAGCTGTGACTGGCCGTCTGCCATGGTCAGGGGAATGCCGTCCAGCACCAGTTTCACGCCGCGGACACCGAATGAAGCCCGGCTTCCCAGGCCCCGGATGCTGATCCGGTCGCCCTGGGACACGTTGTTGCGGTTGTGCACGATAATGCCGGGCAAGCTGCGCACGCTCTCCTCCAGCGACAGCCCCGGTTCGGCAAGCTGGATCGCGTCCCGGTCCACCACGTCCACCGCGTAGGGTACGTCGAGCACGGGGCGGACGTACCTCGTGGCCCTCACCTCGACGGGCTGGAGGATGTAATCGACGGAAGCGTCGGTGGTATCCGGGTCGGACTGCTGCCAGGCGTTGGCAGGAAGCAGGTAGGACAGGATTACGACACAGAAAGGAAGGAATAGTCTCATCGTGTACCGAATGTATACGGCGGGGCGGACACAGGGCCCGCCCCGCTTTGTTCACTAATCCAATGCACGAATTTTGACGTTCTTGAACCGGATCTTGCCCTGGCCGAAGGCCTGCAGCACGACCACGCCGCTGTAGTGGGACGAATCCTGGATCTTAACGGCTTCTTCTCCGTTCAGCGTGACCGTGATGTCGCGTCCGTCGGCGGTGATGACCATGGTGTTCCACTGGCCCTCGGTAGATGGCGGTGGTTCGTATTTTGCCAGCGCCACGATGCTGCCCGTGGTATAACCCGATCCGTGGGTGTCCGCGATGTTGATCTCGTAGAAGGAATACTGGTTCACCCTCGCCCCGGTATCGCGGGGTCCACGGACGAAAACTCCGCTGTTGTGTCCCGCGTCCTGGTTGAACTGCACGTGCAGCTCGAAATTGGTGAACTCGTCGTAGGTACCGATGTAGCCGGGTCCCCGGCCTGTCACCTCGCCGGTGAGCATGCCGTCCTCCACGGCCCAGGTTGCCGTTCCGCCCCGGTGAGTCCAACCCAGGAGGGTCTCGCCGTCGAAGAGCAACTGCCAGCCCGCTTCCTTCTCCGCGTCGGTCAGCATATTGTCCTGCGCGGCGGCCGTGCCTTGAAAGCCGGACAGGATCAGGGCTGCTGCTGCCACGCTCCAGATGTAGCGTCTCATTACATATCTCCTCTGTTTTTCGCTTGCTCAGGCGCTCCGTATTTCTGACTATTCGCCTTCTTCGGCTTCGGGTTCTTCACCCAGTTTCAACGCGACCAGTTCGGCGGGATGGCCGCTGGCGCCGACCGTCATGATGAGGTACTGCACGTCGTTATGCATATAGGTCATGGGCATGCCGCTTTGGGACGCCGGCAGTTCGATCGACGCGACGACTTCTCCCGTCGCCTTGTCGTAGGCGTGGAGATAGGGGTCTCCACCGTAACCCTCGCCCGCGAAGAGCAGCGTGCTCGTCACCAGGGAACCGATCCGGGTGGCCTTGCCGGTCCGGGGCAGCTCGACGCCCGCAAGCTGCGGCAGATCCTTGATCGCCTGCGGCGTGTCGCCGTTCGGCATCATCCACACGTGGTCGCCGGTGTTCATGTCGACTGCGGTGATGCGTCCCCACGGCGGCCTGACCAGCGGAATCTCTCCGAATACCCTCGGCGCACGCAGACCGGCCGAGAAGTAGTCCATGTCCGATTCTTCCGGATCCGGCGCGCGTAACGCCAGTTTGGAAATGCTGGTGTTGGAGGGGATGAAGTTCACGCCAGAAACCGGATCCAGGCAAGTCATGTTCCAGTTGACCCCGCCGTTGGCGCCCGGGATCTGAATCGTACCGATGGTTCCATCCGGCGCCTCGGCAAGGGACGGAGGCTGGTAAAGCGGACCGTACCGGTGATTCCCCATCAGGTTGATCGCTTCCTGGCGGACCGCAGGCGTGAAGTCGACCAGATCGTCCTGACTGATGCCCTGGTGTTCCCATGGAGCCGGCTTGACAGGGATCGGCTGTGTGGGCGACGCCCGGTCGCCGGGCACGTCGCTCGCGGGAACGTCCGTCTCGGGCATATCCCAGATGGGTTCGCCCGTCACCCGGTCGAAGACATAGGAATAGCCCTGCTTGGTGTTCTGGATCACGATCTTCCGAGCCTCGCCGTCGATCATTACGTCGGCCAGGATCGGCGCGGCGGGGTTGTCGTAATCCCAGATGTCATGGTGGACGATCTGGAAGTGCCAGATCTTCTCGCCGGTGTTGTAATCGACGGCCACCAGGCTGTTCGCGAACAGGTTGTCACCCAGGCGGTGTCCACCATAATAGTCGTTCGTCGGCGCTTCGATGGGCAGATAGGCATAGCCCAGTTCCTCGTCGACGGAAATGGAGGTCCACACGCCGGCGTTCCCGGTATAGGACTTTGAATTCTGCTCCCAGGTTTCGGAGCCTTCCTCGCCCTCCTCCGGAATGACCTTGAACTTCCAGGCGATCGCGCCGGTTCGGGCATCGTAGGCTACGACGTCACCAGGTGAATTGGTCATCGACCTTGGCCGGAACCCCGCGGCGAGCGCCGGCGGAACGAGAATGAGATCCCCTACGACCGTCGCGGGAGACGTATTCGCCAGGTTGCCCACCGGGCTGACGTTTTCCGAATTTCGCCAGCCTTCCATCATGTCGACGACGCCGTTATTGCCGAAACCGGGTACGGGCAGGCCCGTATCGGCGTCGAGGGCGACCAGGTAGAATCCCCGGGTGATCAGGATGACCCGATTGTCACCCATACCGTCGGTCCAGAAGGAGACGCCGCGGCCCGAATTGCGTCGGGGAGCCGTAGCCCACCGTTCTTCGTCCTCGACCGGACGGTAAGTCCACATCGTCTCGCCTGTTTCAGGCTCGATGGCCATGGCGCTTCGCCGCGTGCCCGCCGTGGAATACAGCATGCCGTCGACATAGATCGGCACGGGCTGCGCATAGAACTCGGGCCGGGGGCCGAAGTTGTCTTGCTTCCACGTCCACGCCACTTCGAGACGGCCCACATTATCCGCGTTGACCTGATCCAGCGGGGAATACCGCGTATAGGCCAGGTCGCGGCCCAGCATGCGCCATTCGCCGTCGGACTGCTCAACGGAAATAATCCTGCCCGGCTGTCTCTCGACCGCGGGTTCGCACGCTGAAACTACCAGGAACGCCAGTACAAGGCCAATCGCCGGGGGCGTCCATCGACACATACGGAAATATCGGATCATTACACACTGCCTCCCATGATACGGATTGAATGCTGCCGCGAATCGCATGGAAACCTGACTGGATACGGGGATACCCGATCACAGGGCAACAGGTCGGGCCTGCATGCCTTGGATTCCACGAATGCTCTGCAATTCAAACGCGATTTAACGCAAGTATCTTACCAATGTATTAGTCCGGATTACTGATGTAAAGCCCTTTGTGTCTGGTACCGCCCGACGTCGCCGGTCTCGGTTGAACGATCTCGGGGTTCCACTTGCGTACGACGCCGTCCAGATCTGTCAGAATCGCCTTGATCATGGATCAATATCTTCTCGGCCAGGGCATCTTGGGCGGACCGAAATCCGGTTCGCCGAGCAAGGGGGTCGACAGGCAGTAGAATCCGTGGTTGGCGAACAGCCAGACCAGGTTGCGGTCGTATTCCACATAGATGCCATGGGTCAGATTGCCCAGTGCGTAGTCCGGTGTCCGGGATGGATCGAATTTCGGCACGAAGAAGGCGGCGATCTTCGGATCGGAAAGGTCGGAGACATCGAAAATCTGTACGCCGGCGTTGTAAAAGGCATAGAGAAGGATGCCTTCCTTCGGCGTTCCTGGCTGGGTATAATAGCCGCTTCGTTTCGGACCGAAACTCCCGCGCCGCTGCACGAAATCGGTGAATGGGGCGTCCGCGGGCGGCACCGGCCTGGGCAACGTGCCAAGCAGCCTGGGATTGGCGGGATCATTCACGTCGATCATGAAGATGTCCTTATACGGTTCCCAACCGTCCTCGTTCAGAGGATATCCGGAAAAGTAGACCACACCGGTCTCATCCACCTGCGTTACGTTGATGTAATCTCCCTCCGTGCCCGCTACGCTCGGGGGAAAGTTCAGGTGTCCCAGCGCCTTGATATCGGCCGGGTCCGATATGTCCAGCACGTAGAACCCAAGGCCGCCCATGGCGGCGTATCCGTACCTGCCGCCTTCTTCAACCGGTCTGGGCATGAAAATCGACATGCGGGCGCCGAACCACGATGTCCGGTTACCGGCGCGGGGATTGGCCCGGTACGCGGCTTCATCTTCGGGATCCCCGAGTTTCTGGCCAGGTACGTTGAACTGGCTGATAAACACCGGATTGGCCGGGTCGGACAGGTCCCAGGCCTGGTAGCCGGCCGAGTACAGGTCGCTCGGGTATTCGGTAAGCGCGTATTCCGCACTGGGCGCCGCGGCAACGAACATGTACTTGCCGCCGTGATAGGCGGGGATATCCCGAACGCCGGATCCCTGTTGCTGCCCGACAGGCGCGTCGGGGTTTTCGTAATCGGTGGTTCGCTCCGCCAGCAGCGTCCAGTCCGCCGGCAGGGGGCCGTTCATTTCATATACCTTGAATCCCTTGAGGTGATTGGCGTTTCGAATGGCTTCCACCTTGTCGGGTTCCGCGCGCTTGTCGCTGAGGACGCCGAAGCGGCGGATCTCGAAGGCCTGGACCATGACGTACTTGCCCAGGTCCTCGTTCCACTGGATGGACGCGGCGCCGAACATGTCGTCTTCGTCATAGGGGTTGACCTCTTCGCCCGGTCCTTCCCCGGTCCAGGTGCTTCCCTTCTCGTGTACAACCTTCAAATCCTTCGGATCGGTGATATCATAGATTTTCAGGGCGCGGCGGACGTACTGGTACATGTATCGTCGGCCGTCGAAATCGACGATGTTCTGCCAGGTATGGAACGGTTCGACCGTGATCGGGTAGTAGGCCTCGACGGTCATGTCCTTCGCGTATTCGTTCGTATCCCAGTAGTCCAGCTGGCCTTCAAATGGTTTGGATTCATGCTGATGGGGCGTGGCCGCCGGGTAGATGAATCGGCCGGTTTCCGGATCCATGCCGTAACCGGCGGGATCGGGTTCGGGTGGCGTACGGTCCTCCGCCAGCGCGTCGGCCCGGATGACGTATTCGTCGGTAACGGGCGGCGGTGCGGGCGTCTCACTGTCCGGGGAAGTACCGCAGCCCAGGGCCGCACTCAGGCAAATAACCAGACCAATGCGTGTAGTCTTGTCGCGTAAATGGCGTTGGTTCCATACTCCAGCGTGGCGTTCTGGGTTTATTAGCATGGCTATCCTTCGATCACCCGGCTTAAGGTTTGGCTAACATGGGGGTAACAAGCTTTCCAATGCCCTCGATCTCCATTTCCACCACGTCCCCCGGCTTGAGATACTCGGGCGGATTGCGGGCCCGTCCCACGCCGTCCGGCGTGCCCGTGGCGATCACGTCGCCCGGGTAGAGGGTTTGGACAGAGGTCAAGTACCGGATCATGTGCGCCTCGTCGTAGATCATGTAGCTGGTATTGCTATCCTGCTTGATCACGCCATTGATCCAGGTCCTGATCTCGAGGTCATCATGCTGGATGAACTCCTTGGGCACGATGTACGGACCGAAAGGCGCGGCGCGGTCGCTGCTCTTGCTATTGAACCAGTTCGGCCCGGGGAACATCCGGTTTATCGGTTTCAGTCCGGAACCGCCCCGGCGGCTGACGTCGAACACGATGCTGTAGCCGAAGACGTAGTCGTGGGCGTTCTCCAGGGTAAGGTCGAGGGCCGGCCTGCCGATGATAATGGCCAGTTCGGCTTCCCAGTCGATGTTGACGTTCCTGGGGACGTAGTACGGTTCGCCCGGATCGATGATGGTTGAGCGGGGCGACTTGGCGAAGAAGTACGGTTCTTCCGCGTCCACGTCCACTTCCACGGCGGCGAATCCCGCGCCACCGATGGCCGAATCCTCCATCTCGTCCGCGTGGGCCCGGTAGTTGGCCGCCGCGGCAAGCAGGTTGTAGGGGTACTTGATCGGGGCCTTGATGGACACGTCGTCCGGGTCGAAGACGAAGGGCAGGTTCTCGCCCGCCAACCGGTTCTCCGTTCCCATGTAGTTTGCGATCATGTACAAGCGGTTGGATACGGCGTCGTACTGCTCGATCAACGCCCGCATTTTCTTGGGAATGGAGACGATGGAAAGCCCAAGTTGCCGGGTGACATAGGAATTCGCCTCGTGCAGGTCCATCAGCTTTTCATTGTCCGCCTGGACGAGCATGCCGATACGGATGGCCCCCGTGGCCTCGAAGGTGGCGAGCTTGAAGGGCGTGTCTGGCTGGTCGGATACCTGGGACCGGGCTGTACCAGGGAAAGCCAGCAGGAGCATGCTGACAGAGAATACGACAACGACCGACAGTAGGCTTATCTGCTTCGACATGTGTTGCATCTCCTGAGATGAAAGGTCCAGCCGGCGCGCGTGTGTTCAGCCGCAGGATGGACCGGTACAATGGCTGGCCGTGTTGCATTTTTGGCGGTATGCCGGAATTCCAGGCCAGGATGCCGTGTAGAACAACCGGGCTCAGAAGCAGTAAGGAAGGATGGAATAAAATGTTGTTAGAATCTGGGAATATCGGATCGGGGCGGGGAGATTTGAACTCCCGACCTCCTGCTCCCGAAGCAGGCGCGCTGACCGGGCTGCGCTACGCCCCGATATGTGTACAAACAGGAGCAAGGACCCGGCGGGCTGCCTTGCCGAAATCGGGGCGACTGGATTTGAACCAGCGACCACCAGCCCCCCATGCTGGTGCGCTACCTGACTGCGCTACGCCCCGAAACTTCGGCGTGTAATTTACGGCGGCAGGGGGTTTCAGGCAAGGGATATTTTCGGTGTCAGATCGTGGTCCGGTGTGGTCACATGAGGCTGCGCGCCTGTTCGACAAACCACAGGTGGTCGGCGCGGATCAGGGATTCGTCCCGTTCGGCCGTTGCGAGAAAACCGAGTTTGTTCACGACGCGCAGAGCGGTGTACAGGTCCCACCACGGCAGGCAACCGAAGTCCGCCCGATTCAGCGATTCATAGTGCCGGGTGAAGGCGTCCATGATTTCTGGTCCGTAGAGCATCAGAATCTCGAACCGGGCATTCGACACATCGAAGAGGGGATCCCCCAGGCGCGTGTCTTCCCAATCGATGACCGCCGAGAGACGGCCATCCTGCCAGAGCGTATTCCCCGGCCAGTAGTCTCCGTGCAGGACGACGGGTGTGTTTTGCAGGGTCAGCGGCCAGCATGGAACAAGGAGATCCAGCAACGTACGTTCATCGGCCGAGACCATGGCCGGATCACTTTTTCTACCAAGCGCTTCGGTACAGTCATCCTCCAGCTTCAGCAGGAAATCGAGGTCCCGTCCAGCCAGATCCATCTGGTGGACTTTGGCCAGTTCGCCCGCCATCTGCATCACGTAGTCCGTGGGATCTTCAGGTTTCAGGTCGGTAACGCCTTCCATGTATTCCACGACGAGGGACGGCGTAGGGAACAGGGGTTCGTTCGAGTCCAGGTAAACCGGATTGGGCGTGGCCAGGCCTGCCGCGTGCGTTAACTGAAGGACCCGGAACTCGTCCGCGGCCACGTTCGGGTTCTGCTGAAGGTCGACCGCTCCGTGCAGACGGTGAATGAGTTTCCTCATCGTACCGTCCGGTAACTCGATTTCCAGGACGGTCACGGCGGCCGAATAACCGCCGGGCAGGCTGAGATGGCGCTTCAGCCTGGCGTGCGGATTGAATCTGTGGACCAGTTTCTCGAACCGACTGGATTCGTCTACAGTTGCCATGTGTCTCAAGTAGGGTGGGTTTCCCGACCAACCGGACCAACCGGACCGGAAATCCCAGTTCGCCGCGGATGCCTATTCACCCGGGTAGTCGATCGCCCACCTACCCTCGAGATTTCCACTGCCGCTCGTTCTGCTCCAGAGGGAAACCACGTCGGCCGGCGCGTTGTTTTCCGCAAGATGA
>JAPOOT010000370.1 GCA_026713285.1 Gemmatimonadota bacterium
CATGGCGCGCGGCGCGCTACGAAGGTTTTCGATCTTGTCCCAGGCCTTTTCACTGGCTACGACTAACGCCAGGCCCTGCGGCGCGTTCAGGCACTTCTGCGTCGTGGAGACCATCAGATCGATGCCCCAGTCGTCGACACGCACTTCGATCCCTCCGAAGGACGACACGCAGTCTACCATGTAGATCACGTGGGGAAACTCCATCTTCAGCATTCGCCCGATTGCCTCGATGGGATTCAGGGTGCCCGTCGTGGTCTCGCAGTGAACCAGTGCAATCTGCCTGATTTCCGGGTCGTCGAGCAGATATCCACGGATCGTTTCCGGGTCGACAGCCTGTCCTTCCTCAAGGGCGATCTCGGTCGTGTTACCGCCCGCGAACCGGGCCAATTCCGTCAGCAGCCGGCCGAAGACGCCGGTCTGGACTGTCAGCACATGGTCACCGGACTCCACGGTGCTCAGCATGACCGCTTCAAGGCCGTAAACGGCGGATCCCGGCATGAGCATGGGACCGTTTTTGGTATGCATCAACCGCTTGAGCAGGAGACAGGTCTCTTTTTCGACCTCGGGGTAATGAGCATAATAGACCGGTTCCACGAGCTGCTCCCCGATGGCCGCGAGGCAGGCAGGGGAGAGCGGCGTCTGCCCGCAACTCATGTTGATACGCTGATTCGCCGGCGCGGAAGTGAGATCGCTGGCCATGTCCCCGCCCTCTCTTCGGTCAGTGTTCACCGATATAGACCTTGTCCCACACCAAACTGCCTACCGTGCCGTCGGGACGCGTGGCGTATCCCTTTACCCAGGGTTTTCGGAGTCCGTAACCGATCGGATGGTAGATGAAGGCGCCGCCGTAGTCGGAAACGAGGATATGTTCGGCCTGCCGGTACATCTCCGTGCGCCGGGCGGGATCGGGCTCCGCGATCGCCCGGTCAACGAGATCGTCGAAGGCCGGATGGGTCCAATCCTGCCGCTGCGCCCCGCGCGGCCGCGAATGCCAGGTCATGTCCAGCATGTTCCTCGGGTCGAGATAATCCGCTCCCCAGGCAATGAAACCGAGGGGTATCTGCCAGTCGAAGAGCGCGCTCATGTAGGAACCCATATCGCTGCTGCGGAAAGTGATATTCACCCCGAGATCACTTCGCAACATCCCCTGAATCGCCTCGGCGATACGGCGGGTGATGGGATTGGGCGCCCTGAGCCAGGTTTCGACGGTTGGAAACCCCCGCCCCCTCGGGTAGCCGGCCTCTGCCATGAGCTGCCGGGCCCGTCCCGGATCATATCCCTGGTACAGCTTGTGTTCCGGCCCCGCGTAGGCGTCGAAACCAGGCGGTATCATCGAATAGGCCGGGATGCCAGCACCCTGGAGAATAACACGGCAGATCGACTCGCGGTCAATGGCCCGGGTGAAAGCTTCCCGGACCCGGACGTCATCGAAGGGCGGTTCCCGGGTCCTGAAAATAAAGTACCAGGTCTGGTAACTCGGCGAACGGACGATCTCCTTCCCCAGGCGGGGGTCGTTTTCGATTCGGTGGAGCTCCGAAAGATCGACGGCTTCCATGTCCACCTCGTCATTCTCATAGGGCAGTATGTTGGCCGCCGCGGCCTCGCGGAACAGCTGGACGACCTGTTCCAGATAGGGCTTGTGGGGACCGTTGTACATGGGATCCGGCACGTATTTGATGTGGCTGCCGGGCGCCCACTCGGCCATCTTGAAGCCGCTGTTGGTGACGATGTTGCCCTGTTCGGTCCATTTGCGCCCATACTTTTCCACGGCCCAGCGCGGCGCCGGAAAGGTGTCCGGAAATGAGATGATGTGTAGCAGGTAGGGCGTCGGCTGTTCGGTTTCGATCACCAGAGTCAGGTCGTCCACCGCGCGTACGCCCAGCTGTTCGATGTCCTCGATCCGGCCCTGGTTTATCGCCCGCGCATTCTTGAAATCGTAGTAGAAGTTCGCGTAGATATTCCCCGACGCAGGATCGATGTTGCGCCTGAACGTATAGACGAAGTCGTGCGCGGTGACCGGGCGGCCGTCGCTCCACCGGGCGCCTGGCCGCAGGTGGAACGTCCACGTCAGTCCATCGTCGGAACGCTCGTAACGCTCGGCCGCGCCCGGTATCGGACGCATGAACTCGTCCCGCCACATCAGCATTTCGAAGGGTCTCAGGACCAGTCCTTCGTCGTCATAGGGATGGATGCCGGAATCGAGACCGCGCGGCTCCATGTTCATTACGCGGATGACCTGCCGGGACAGGGGTGCGGCATCCGGAGGCATGATCTTGCCTACCGAATTCGTCCGCTGGCTTTGGCCGGGGGACGTGGAGACGATCGCCAGGGTCGCAAGGCCTGCGATCATGTGAACCAATGGACGCACCGGACGCATAGGACGCCTTCCGGATGACGTGGACTGGTGAGTTAGACGCGTGTAAAGGTAAAGGTAAGGATGCCGAAGCGCGGATTCGAACCGCGACGGGATTTCTCCCACTGCCCCCTCAAGACAGCGTGTCTACCAATTCCACCACTTCGGCGTCACGTCGATTTGCCGGCGGAAGGACCGCCGCGCAATGGTCGACGGATCAGGGCGTGGTCCCTTGGTCGGCTGGAGCGGCGGGCAGGCCCGATTCCGCGTCGGGCAATCCCTGGGCGGGAGACGCCTGCTGGTTTCTCAGGGCTTCTTCCTGGATAATGCTGCGTGTGCGTTGCGCATCGTCGGGCAACAGGTTCAGACCGATGACGATCAGCATGTAAAGCGTCGCCAATATGGTCGTCACCTTACCCAGGAAAGTCGCGGCGCCCCGGCCGCCGAACATCTGGCCGGCCATGCCGCCGGTTGGGCCGCCCGCTCCGAAAGCGCTGGACAAGCCACCGCCCTTGCCCGACTGCAACAGGACAGACAGGATCAAAACGAGACAGACCACGACGTGTATTGCAACTGCGGTGGTAAACACGGTAAGTATCCTTCGATTGGCGAGAGGTAGTAGCGGATCAGGATTCGTTAGCCGCCGTCAGATCCCAGTCCGGCCCGGACAATGGCCTCGAAAGACGAGGCGTCCAGGCTGGCTCCACCCACAAGTGCTCCATCAATGTGCGGACGGGACATCAACGCGCCCGCGTTTTCAGGTTTGACGCTTCCCCCGTACTGAATCCGGATCCGACTGGCGAAATCGTCGTCAAACATATCCGCGATCACCGTCCTCAGGTGACCATGCACCCGGTCCGCCTGATCGGGCGTGGCTACCTTGCCGGTCCCGATCGCCCAGACCGGCTCGTAAGCCAGCACGAGATCTTCGGCACTTTCCTGCTTCGTATCCGACAGACCCTGTCGTACCTGCTCGTCGACAACCTGTTCGGTGCGGCCGGCTTCGCGGTCCTGAAGCGTCTCGCCGACGCAGAGGATCGGGGTGAGACCCGCCGCAAAGGCCGATTTCACTTTTTCGTTGACGGAGTGATTCGTTTCGTCGAAATACGTCCGCCTTTCAGAGTGCCCCAATATAACGTACCTGCACCCCGAAGTCAACAGCATTCTGGCCGACACTTCCCCCGTGTACGCGCCTTCATGCGCCTGGTGCATGTTCTGGGCGCCCAGTGAAATCGAACTGCGTGACAGCTGCGTGGCGGCCACGGCAAGATGGGTAAATGGAGGGCACAGCACAAGGTCCGCGGCCAGGGCAAGCGATGCCGTGCGCTCGACCAACTCGGCGACCAGCGAAGCGCCGTCGACCACGTCGGTATGCATTTTCCAATTGCCGGCGATAATCAACCGGCGCGCCGCCGTTCTCAAATCCACTCCGTTGTTACACTAACCGAAAAATACCTGGGCAATGTCATACAGTTCCATGTCGACGGTGCGTATCCTGCCGGTCACTTCGGCCAGCGGCACCGTTCCGATCTTCGAGCCCTTCAGCGCCACCATCTTGCCAGAATCGCCGCTGTGAACCAGGTCGGCCGCGGTGACTCCGTATCTCGTCGCCAGAACCCGGTCGTAGGGCGTCGGAGATCCTCCGCGCTGCGTGTATCCCAGTGTGGTCACACGGGTCTCTATCCGCGCCCGCCGTTCGATCTCGACGCCGATCACTTCACCGATACCGCCCAGGCGCACGTGTCCGAATTCATCTACCTTGTCATCCTGGGTCACGTGGCCCTGGGAATCCTTCATCGTGAAGCCTTCGGCTACCACGACGAGGCTGAAGGTCTTGCCCCGGTCAATGCGCTGTTTGACGAGTGCGCAGACCTCGTCCAGGGTCATGGGCACCTCCGGGATCAGGATGCAGTCTGCTCCACCGGCGATACCCGACTTGATTGCTATCCAGCCGGTGTGCCTCCCCATCACCTCGATGACCATCACACGGTGGTGGGACTCCGCGGTGGTATGCAGGCGGTCTATGGCGTCTGTGGCAATCGTCACCGCCGTGTCGAATCCGAATGTCATGTCCGTTCCGACGATGTCATTGTCGATCGTCTTCGGGAGGCCCACCATGGGTATGCCGGCATCGTTCAATGCAGCCGCGGCGCCAAGCGTATCCTCGCCACCTATGGCGACCACCGCGTCCAGGCCCAGTTTCCCGACGTTCTCCTGGATTCGATCGATATCTCCTTCGTTCTTCATCGGGTTGGTCCTGGAAGTGCCCAGGATGGTGCCGCCCCTGTGAAGGATTCCCGATACGGAAACCAGGTCGAGTGGACTGGTATTGTTGTTTATCAATCCAGCCCATCCATTGCGTATACCCAGGACCGTCGATCCATAGGTCTTGATCGAACGCCTTGTCACCGCCCGGATCGCGGCGTTCAATCCCGGACAATCGCCGCCACCCGTCAATATGCCGATTTGCATTTGTGATTTCATCTCCCGCCAGAATGTGAAACGGAGGGGTTTCAGGCGCGCGCGACGGTCAGGGCGAATACCCTTTCTGCGCCGGCCTGAAGCAAAGCCCGGGCGCAACTGTTAATCGTTGCCCCAGTCGTGAATATATCGTCTACAAGCGATACCGTGGCGTCGCGCACGGCCTCGACATCGCCGATTTCGAATACGCCCTCGACATTGGCCATTCGTTCTTCGGGATTCAACGAGGTCTGCGTCGGGGTGTTACGGGTCCGGGCAAGCACGTTTTCCAGTACCGGAATCCCCGTTTCGTCCGATATACCCCGCGCGATGTACGCGCACTGGTTATACCCCCTTTCCCGGTTTCTCAAGGGATGCAGGGGCACGGGCACAACGCCCGTAATATGCGGCATCCCCGGTTCCTGTTCAACCCTTTTTGCCAGCAAGGATCCCAGGAACAACCCGATGCCGGGCCGGTTCCGGTACTTGAGTTGATGGATGAGATCCTGTAGCGGCCGGTTGAACTCGAACCCGGAAATTGCGCCGTCGAAATAGAACGTACGGCCCGCGCAGGCCGGACAGGGGACTACCGGTGTGTCCAGCGGATTGCCGCATCGTTCGCAGTATGGCGCATCGATCGGCAGCAGTCCCGATTCGCAGATCCTACAGATTACGCGGCGGCCATCGAAAACCCGGACCCGGCAGGACACGCAGCATGGCGGATAAACCAGGTCCATTACCGCGCTGCCTACCGTACGTAACATGTTGGATAAATTGGCTTTGAGGTTCTGTCCGATCGGTGCTGAATGAAACATGCACGATCGATTCGTATGGGACGGGGATCACCGAAGACCGGCGCGTCCGTCTAAGCGAACCCGGCCTCCAGCGATTCCTTGCTTATATCAGTCTATAACCGCAGCCCGTTTCTCGCAAATTGTGCGAGATTCCGGCGTAATCGTTCCGGCGTATCATCGTCCCGCGGCAGCAAGGATGATGGCTGGACTGAAGCGCGAAAGAAAGTGGACCGCCGTGCCGGATTACGTCACGCGCGACGGGGCCGGCTCCGCTCCGAACGTTGCCGGGCGCGGTTTCTGAGCCACCCCAGGAGGAGGAGCCCGACGCCGCACAAAACGATACTGATCCCCTGGTTTACCGAAAGGACCGCGCCGCCCAGGTTGCCCAGCGTCATGCTGGATTCATAGTACCTGAACAGATCGACGAAAAACCGGGTGATGGGTTCTGTAATCAGCAGCATGGCAAAGAGGAATCCGTCGAATCGAGGCTTACGGTCCAGCCACATCAACAGGCCGAAGAGGCCGAAACCCAGTACGGCGTTGTACAGCTGGGCGGGATGAAGCGCGACGTCCGGATAGAAAGAGCCCGCCGCGCTGAACGCCGGGAAGACTACGCCCAGGGCCGACTCGGTGGGAAGTCCGAAACAGCAGCCGTTCATGAAGCAACCGACCCGGCTGATCCCGATACCGAGGGCGATACTCGGTGCAAAGGCGTCGCAGGCTTTCCATACCGACAGCCTGTTCATGCGAAGGTACAGTATGGATGCCAGGACCGCCGCGATGAATCCGCCGTACAGGGTCAGTCCGGTCAGACCGATCGAACCGGAGCTTTGAAAGGGACTGATGATATCGAGGGGGTTCGCGCTGAACTCGTTCCAGTGGGGTATGACGTACATGATCCTGGCGCCGACGATGCCCGTGAGCATGATGAGCAGGCTCATGTTGACCATCTTGTTCTGGTTCAGGCCTCGGGCCCTGGATCGTCTAAGCGCCAGGAGAATCCCAACCATGAAGGATACGGCGAGCAAGAGGCCGTAGGTTCGTACTGTCAGTGGGCCGATCTCAAAAAGTATGGGATGCATTTTATATCCTTGTTCGCGACGGGAGATGGGATTCAGTAGTCAAATCGATGACGCCAGACATTCAACAACAGGCCGCACAGTATCAGGCTGGACATTAAAAAAGAGCCGCCGTAGCTGAGAAAAGGAAGGGGTACGCCGGCGATCGGCAGCACACCGACGGCCATCCCCACGTTCATGACCACGTGAAAAGTGAAAACGGATACGCAACCGGCCGCCAGCATGGCCTGATACCGGCTCTTGACGTTCATGGCGATATTGATGCCGATGAGTATGAAGACGTAGTACAGCCCGAGGACGGCGATCGAGCCCAGGAACCCGAATTCCTCGGCGATGACGGAGAAGATGAAATCAGTGTGCTGTTCCGGGAGGAACGCAAGGTGGGTTTGAGATCCCTGTAGAAACCCACGCCCGGTCATTCCCCCTGATCCGATGGCGATTTTGGACTGGATGATCTGGTAACCCGCGCCTTTGGGATCGACCTGAGGATTCAGAAAGGTCTCGACGCGCTGCTGCTGATAGTCGTGCAGCGAATCCCAGAGCGGTTCGGCGCCCAGGCCTACGCCCAGGTGGGCCACGATCAGGAATGTGGTGACGAACCGGGGAGGCCGCTTCAGATACATGATCCCGGCCACGATCAGAATGAATACCGACCAGATTACCCAGTCGAACCCGCTCACGACGCCGATAGCGACACCGATCAGGGGAGAGACCATGAGAATCAGTTCGAGGACGCTCAACCCCGCCCAGAGCAGCACGCCGCATAGGATCGCTCCGAAAACGATGGAAGTGCCCAGGTCGGGCTGCGACAGAATCAGGAAAACGGGCAGCGCCACGATAAAGCCGCAGGTGGCTATAACCGATGGCCGGTGAATGTTGGACCGCACCTGGGAAAGATACAGTGCGAGCGCCATGATGACGGCGATTTTCGCCAGCTCGGAAGGCTGTATGCCGATAAAGCCGAATCTGATCCACCGGCTGGACCCCTTGACTGTCTCGGTGGTCAGAACGAAGACCAGCAGGACCATCACCAGAACGAATAACGGGATGGTAATGACCTGAAGGAACCGGGTCGGCAACACCGAAGTCACGTACATGACCCCGATACCGGTCAGGAACCACATGGACTGCAGCATGAAACGGGACATGCCCAGACCGGTTTCGTCCCGCGTGGCGCTGTAGATAACGATAATGCCGATCACGGACAACAGGAGGGAAATGATGACGAGTGTGCGGTTTAAGTGGATTTCCATGGGATTTCAGGCGTATTTCCTAGGGTATGGCGTAATCCGCGGGACCTTCGTCGATGCGGCCGGCAACAGGTCGGTTCTCCAGGGAGAGATAGGCGTCGATTACCTTCCGTACGACGGGTACGGCAGAGCCCGAGGGCGCGTTCTCCATGACCGCGGCAACGGCTATACGAGGCGCTTCCGCCGGAGCGTACGCGATGAACCACGAATGGTCCAGGCCGTGTGGATTCTCCGCCGTGCCCGTCTTCCCCGCCAATTGCGCGTAGGGCAGTTGCGCCGACCTCGCGGTTCCTTCATTCACTACAGCGATCATGGAATCCTGGATCAGGCGCAGCGTTTCGAGGGAAATGGGCAGCCAGTCCCTGATCCTCGGCTCGCCTGTTGTCAGCGTTTCTCCGTCGGCCGATTCAACCCGGTCGAGTATGTAGGGCTTGTACAGCACGCCTCCATTCGCCACCGCGGCCGTCATCATCGCCATCTGCAGGGGCGTAACGAGCAGCTCGCCCTGGCCGATCGCCAGGTTGAGGATCTTGCCGGGAGTCCAGACTCGGTTCTGCGCCGGATCGTAGTAGTCGGCATCGGGAACCAGGCCGGCCTGTTCGACGCCCGCGTCAATGGCGGAAGGAGCACCGAAACCGAAACCCCGCGCGTACCTGCCCCATCGATCCAAACCAAGCAGGTGTCCCACCTGGTAGAAATAGACATCGCAGGAATGGGTCATGGCATCCCTGAATGGCATGGAACCATGACCGGAGGTCCAGCAACCCGCCCAGCGATTGCCAAATTGGTAACCTCGGTTACAGGAACGGAATACCGTGTTCGGCGTGACCAGTTCTTCTTCCAACGCGGCGCTGGCCGTTACGATTTTCATCGTCGAAGCCGGCGGATACTGCCCGTCCCGGGTCCGGTCCAACAGCGGCTTCAGCGGATGATTGCGAAGCGTATCCCAGGTCTCCTGGGGTATCCACTCCGTGAACAGGTTCGGGTCGTATCCGGGCCTGCTTACAATCGCGATGACCGCGCCTGTCCTGGGTTCCACCGCGACCAGCGCTCCGGCCAGACTGTCGGGAACCGCCTCCTCGGCTACGGACTGAATCCGGGTATCCAGGGTCAGATAAACGTTGTTTCCCGTCTCCGGCAGAAGGACCGGCATGCCGGGAAGTGGCCCGAGTTCCTCGCCGCGCGCGTTGACTTCCATGAACTCCAGGCCGTTCTGGCCGCGAAGGTGATGTTCAAAGGACTTTTCCACCCCCAGTTTTCCAATGATGTCGCCGGGTCGATATCCCTCGTCGGCCAGTACATCGAGTTCCCCACGGCTTATTTCGGAAACGTAACCGAGCACGTGGCTCGCCAGCGTTCCCATGCCGTACATCCTGCCGGGGGTTATCTGAACGAATACGCCGGGAAGGTCCAGCAAGTGTTCTTCGACCTGGGACGCGATATCAAAAGAAACGTTTCGCTGAACGGGTATGGGATTGAACCGGTTCACGGAAGGATCGCGAATACGCCTTAGAATAGCCTGGACATCCTGCCCGGTGAGTTCCCCCAGGTAGTCCACTGTTTCGTCGGAGGTCTCGAAAGGAACGGCGTCAATGGTATAGGATGGACTGTTCTCCGCCAGGACGACCCCGTAGCGGTCCAGGATCAATCCACGCAGCGCTTCGAGCACGACGGGCCGAATCCGGTTCCGTTCCGAATGCGCCCGGTACTCCTCGCCCGAAATGACCTGAAAGTAAAACAGGCGAACGGCCAGCAGCAGAAAGAGTGCCGTTACGATGCCCATAAACAGGTACAACTGGCCCCTGTGCGAGGAATTGTCATTCTGGGAAAAGCCACCGGACATTGATCTGTCCCTGTCGATAGGTCAATCCGAGCGCGAGCAACAGGGCTGCGGAGACGGTGTAGAGCATCGTGGGCAATGAGAACGTTGCCAGCATGTATACAGACTCAGCCAGCTGGAAGCGGGTGAATACCAGCCAGTACATGACGGCGTGGACCAGGCTGGCGGCAAGCAGCGTGAGCAACAGGGTGGAGAGGCTGTCCCTGTAGAGCGTTTTTCCGGCAATTCCCACGCCGTAAGCGATCAGCGTATTGCACATGGCGTTGAGTCCCAGGTTCACGGGCGTGCCGTTGAAATCCTCCATGAGCCCTACGCTGAAGCCCAGGATGGTCCCCCAGTAGGCGCCCGATCCCATCGCGCCAAATATCAGGATCATCAGTACGAAGTCCGGCCTGATAGTCCGAATGGCGATTTCGTGTCCCCAGGTACTGTCGATTACAAATGCCAGGAACAGTAGGATAGCGTGTTTTAAGTGCATGGAATAGTTGGATCATAAAAAGGCTCGACGAACCCGAGATTACTCGACCTGGAGCGAATCGGCCGCGGCAGGTGTTTCTTCACCCGCGATCACAAACACCTCCTCCAGACGATTCAGTTCCACCGCGGGAGTGATCGATACCTGCTTGAAAAGGTTCCGGCTCCCGAGTGCGATCCGGCTAATTCTGCCAACGGGCAATCCCGAAGGAAAGGTCTCCCCCAGGCCGGATGTCACCACGCGGTCGCCAAGACGGACGTCTGCCCGCAATGGCAACTGCATATACAACGCTTCATTCTGGTAGCGGATGATTCCCTGTTCCCGGCTTCGCTGGACCAGGCCGCTGATACGGCAGTTTCGGTCGGAAAGCAATTGCACGTAGGACGAAGTCAGGCCGACTTCGATGATTCTACCCAGGACACCGTCTTCCATCACTACGGCCATGTACTTGCGGATCTGATCGGAACGACCGACATCGATGATAATGGTATTCAGCCTCTGATCGGTATTCCAGCCGACGACTTCGGCGGGCACATAGGTATACTTCTTTCTGTCCTTCAGACTGAGGAGCCCGCGCAGCCGCTGGTTTTCATATCTTCGTTCCTCGAGATCGGCGGCCTGCAATTGCATCTGGACGAGTTTCTGTCGCAGAAGCTGATTTTCGGATTTGAGGTTGAAATACGACGGAATGAAGGCGAACGCTTCCTGAAAAGGCGTCAGCACAGTCAACCAGACGATCCGCATGACACCGATCTGCCGCTGCGGGGACGCCGTCAGAAGCAGGATCGAGGTGACCATGGCGAGGGCGAAAGCTGTGTACTGGCGTTGGTGGTACAGAACGTAAAAGAACCGGAACATGCTAGTCCTTCAGGACGCTCAGCATAGTCTCGTAGGCGGCAAAGTTCTCTATGATCTTTCCCGCTCCCCGAACAACGGACGTCATAGGCTCCTCATCGAGCCTTACCGGCAGCTTGGTCTCCTTCGTGATCTGCCTGTCCAGGCCGGGCAGCCGGGACCCGCCTCCGCTTATGATGATACCGCGATCGATAATATCGGCCGCCAGTTCCGCCGGTGTCGATTCCAGGGTCTGGCGCACCGCCATGATTACCCCGTCAAGCGGCTGGGAAAGTACCCTGCGAATCGCCAGGGAGTCCACTACGACAGAACGTGGTATCCTGTCGATCAGATCGAGCCCCTTTACCGTCATATCCAGTTCCTTGTCAAACACCGGATAGGCCGACCCGAGATTCCACTTGATCTGTTCGGCCATATTGTAACCGATCTGAAGGTTGCAGTCGTTCTTCATGTGGTTGATGATTGCCTCGTCCATTTCATCGCCGCCGATGCGTACCGACTTTGCCGTCACGATGCCGCCAAGGGAAATCACGGCGATCTCCGAAGTCCCGCCGCCGATATCGATGATCATGCTGCCCACCGGTTCATCCACGGGCAAAGAACAACCGATAGCGGCCGCCATGGGTTCGGATATCAACATCACTTCCTTGGCGCCCGCTCGCTCCGCCGAATCCCGGACCGCCCTCATTTCAACGTCGGTCACCCCCGAGGGAATACATGCCACGACGCGAGGCCGAATGAAGAATGAATTCTTGAGTACCTTGCGGATGAAGTATCGAATCATCGCTTCCGTATACTCGAAGTCGGCGATCACGCCATCGCGCAACGGCCGATGCGCCTTGAGATCGGGCGGCTCCCTTCCGAGCATGACTTTAGCCTCGGCGCCGACGGCGACGACTTTCCCGGTCCTGGTATTGACGGCCACCACGGATGGCTCGTTGATCACAATGCCTCTGCCACGGACATATACGAGCGTATTGGCCGTACCCAGATCGATGCCGATATCATTGGAAAAGAAGTCCGGCAGGGTAAAACGCATTTTTCGTCTCCTTGATACCTACAGAAACCATAGACCGAAAGCGAGGCAGGTCAGCTGGATTCAGGCCGAAATCCGTTTCAAGTCGGCCAGATGGCGATAGGGAACCTTCATTCCACCCAGGCCGCATCGGTCCGGCCGCGGTCCGTGATAGTCCGATCCACCCGTTGCAACCAGCCTGTTCTTCGACGCCAGTTGTCCATAATAGCGACGGACAGTCGACGTGTGGTCCGGGTGGATGACCTCCAGGCCGTCCAATCCGGATTCGATGAATCCGGGAATCAGCTCGTCCCGCCGAAGGGACCCGGGGTGGGCCAGCACCGCCACGCCGCCCGCGTCGTGAATGATCTGAATCGCATTCCCGACGGTGAACAGCATCTTGGGCACATAGGCGGGAGCATGATTTCCGAGGTACTTCGTAAAAGCGTCCTGTATGGAATCGACCTGGCGGCTTCCCACCAACGCCCGGGCGATATGCGGTCTGCCGATGCTGGTTTTGGCGTCGCGCGCGTGGGCGAAGACCGATTCCAGTTCGAGCGTCACGCCCAGGTCATTGAGCTTCCGCACGATACCTTCCGCCCGGTTCAACCGGTTTGACCTGAAGGTCTCCAGGTAAGCAAGCAACTCCGGGTTGGCCGGATCGAAGCAATAACCCAGCACATGCACGTCGGAAGCGCCTTCCCGCGCACTGAGTTCCACGCCGGACACGATCTCCAGGTCCCCGGGAGAAACGCGACGCGCCCGCTCAACGCCGTCCACCGCGTCGTGGTCTGTGATCGCCAGTGCGCGCAAACCGGCGGCGCGGGCCCTGGCAACGAGCTCTTCGGGGGTATCGACGCCGTCCGAACAGTCGCTGTGGGCGTGTAAATCAATATAGCATTCGACGCTCATCCGGCACAAATCATTTCGAGATTCCGATTCAGTCTGCCGATCATGTCCTCGTAGTCGCTCTGCTTGTTCTTTTCCTTCTCTACGACAGCCGCCGGCGCCTTGTTAACGAACTGGCCGTTCGACAGGCGCTTCCGGACCTTTTCCAGCTCCTGCTCGACCCGGTTCCTCTCCTTCGAAAGACGTTCCGTTTCGATCTCCAGGTCGATCAGTCCGACAAGCGGGATGTAGAACTCCATGTCTCGCAACACGCCGGACGCGCAACCGGCCGGCCGGTCCCCGTCGCCGTCGACGAACGCCATTTCGCTTCTGGCCAGAGACCGGACCGTCGCGGCCTCGCCGGACAGCACGTCAATCAGACCGGCGTCCGCGACCTGGCAGTACACCGTCATTTCCCGGGTAGGATGAACCCGGAAATCGGCCCGTACGCCCCGGATTGCCCCGATCAATTCCTGTACGAAGCGAACGTCCCCTTCGGCGTCCGATTGAATCCAATCCGGATGCGTCTCCGGCCAGGGAGCTACGACGATGCCGGGCGGTTCCGCGTCATCATCCGCAAGATAGGGCCTCAACTGCTGCCAGATTTCCTCGGTGATGAACGGCATGAACGGATGAAACAGGCGTAAAGTACGTTCCAGTACAAGCAGGGCCGTGCGCCGTGCCTGTTCCCCGGAATCGAGATCCGATTCGTCGTAGACCCGTTGCTTTATCGTTTCGAGATACCAGTCGCAGTAGTCGTGCCAGAAAAAATCGTATAGCAGCAGCGCCGACTCGTGAAAAGCGTATCTCTCAAGAGACCGGGTTACCTGATCGACGGTTCTCGCCATTCGTGACAAAATCCAGCGGTCCCAGAGGTTTTCGGGAATCGGGTGTTGGGGTGCAGGCTGCTTTTGATGCATAAGAACCAGCCGTGCGGCGTTCCACATCTTGTTCGCGAAATTACGGCCCACCTCAACCTGTTCGTTGGAATAGAGCAAGTCCTGTCCGTGCGGCGCGATCAGCATCATCGCGTATCGCAGCGCGTCGGTGCCGTAGGTATCCATGACCTCGAGGGGATCTGGCGAATTGCCGAGCGATTTGCTCAGTTTGCGTCCCTTGATGTCGCGGACCAGGCTCGTCAGATAGACGTCGTCGAAGGGCCGGTCGTCCATGAACTCATAACCCATCATCATCATGCGAACGACCCAGAAGAACAGGATATCGTGGCCGGTAACCAGTGTGGAAGTGGGATAGAAGGTTCGGAGTTCCCCGGTCCGGTCCGGCCAGCCCATGGTCGAAAAGGGCCAGAGGGCCGAGGAAAACCACGTGTCGAGCACGTCTTCGTCCTGACGCAGGACGCCGTGGCCGCAACTGCCGCAACCTGCGGGCGCTTCGACGCCCGCGTGCGCGCATTCGCACGACGCGCAATACCAGACCGGGATGCGGTGCCCCCACCACAGCTGCCGGGAAAGACACCAGTCCTCGATGTTCTCCAGCCAGTGGCGGTACGTCTTTTCCCAGTGTTCCGGCGTAAAACCCGGCAATCCGTCCTTTTCGAGGGCGTGCAGGAGGCGCAGGGCGAGTGGCCGGGTTTTCAGAAACCACTGCCGTGAAAGCCGGGGTTCGAGGACCGAGTCGCAACGCTGGCAGTGGCGCACGGCATGGACGTGTCCATCGATCCCTTCGAGCAGGCCGAGATCTTCGAGGTCTTTCACGACCCTGCGCCTGCACTCGAACCGGTCCAGTCCCCTGTAGGCGAGGCCCGCGGCATCGTTCATCACGCCGTCCTCGTCCATAACCACGACTCGGGGCAAATCGTGTTTGTTGCCTATGATGAAATCGTTGAAATCATGGGCCGGCGTCACTTTTACGGCACCCGTTCCGAATGCCATGTCCACCAGTTCCGCGTCCGCAATGACCGGGATGGTCCGATCCGTCAAAGGCAGCTTCACCCGTTCGCCCACCAGGTGCGCGTGACGGTCGTCCTCCGGATGGACCGCGACCGCCGCGTCGCCGAGCATGGTCTCCGGTCTCGTCGTGGCGATACCGATCCCTCCATCGCGGTTTTCCAGGGGATACCGGATCTGCCACAGCGATCCCCGCTCTTCCAGGGGAACGGCTTCCTCATTGGACAGGGCTGTATTGCAGCGGGTGCACCAGTTGATGATGCGATCGCCCCGATAGATCATCTTCTTTTCGAAAAGCGCGACGAATACCGTGGCAACCGCCCTGGAAAGCCCTTCATCCAGGGTGAAACGCTCGCGCTTCCAGTCACATGAGCAACCGAGTTCCTTCAACTGGCGGACGATCGTGCCGCCGTACTGCTCCCGCCATTTCCATACTTCCTCCACAAATCTCTCTCGACCTATTTCCTCTCGGTCGATGCCCCGCTCGGCGAGCATCCTTTCGACTACGACATGCGTGGCGATACCGGCATGATCCGTTCCCGGCATCCAGAGGGTTTCGAAGCCCTGCATGCGCTTGAATCGGATAAGCACGTCCTGGATCGTGTTGTTCAGCACGTGTCCGAGATGGAGTATGCCGGTGATGTTGGGAGGGGGTATAACGATGGAATAGGGCGGCTTGCCGGAGTCGGGGTCGGCGTGAAAGAACTGGTTTTCTTCCCAGAAAGCGTACCACTTCCGCTCGACGGTTCCGGGATCGTATTGCGGGGACAAGCCCTCGGCCATCTAGGATGTTTCTCCCTGTCGTATCGAGCGTTACTAAATAGAACAGGTTATGGAATGGCCGTAATCAGACTGTATACCGGAACAGGTAAGACTACGCCCTCCATCGGGACGGTATCTTGAAAGCAGCAACGCGCAAATCGCCTGCCTCAAAATACCGCGCCGACGCGGGTCTGTCAATCAAATTCACCCTGTGTGGCAGTCACCCGAATCGCCCTTTCGGGCGCGGAATGACGCGGACTGCTACGAACCGAAAGCCCGCCTGCGACGCATGTAGGTCGGCACGTCCAGCCCGTTGTTGTCGACCGCGTCGTCAGAAGGGTCGCCGACGGTCACTTCTTCCGTATCGAACCCGTTGCGCTTGACACGCTGAAAGGCCGGGGTTTCCAGTTCGTTAGAGCGGTCCGGCTGAAACTTCAGGATGTTACGCGTCAACATATCGTCAGGGGCAGCCATCGCCTGGTCCAGTCCCGTCGCGATCACCGTTACGCGGACCTTGCCTTCGAGGTTTTCGTCGAGGACCGTGCCCATGATGATGTTGGTATGTCCCGCGGCTGCCTGAACCGTGGTCATCACCTCTTCCACTTCGAACAGGGTCATGTCCTGGCCGCCCGATATATTGAGCAGAATATCCTTGGCCCCGTCGATGTCCATGTCCGCCAGCAACGGGTGCCGCATGGCCTGTTCCGCCGCTTCCAGCGCGCGCTTGTCGCCATCGGCTTCACCGGTGCCCATCAGAGCTTCGCCCTTGTTCTCCATGGTCGTCCTGATATCGGCGAAATCGACATTGATCAGTCCGGGCAGTGTAACCAGGTCCGAAATGCCGCGCGTGGCCTGCAACAGGACTTCGTCGGCCACCTTGAGCGCGTCTTTGAATGTCGTGTTGCGGCTCACGGCCTCCTTCAGTTTCTGGTTTGGTATGATGACCACCGTGTCCACATGTTCCTTCAAGGCTGCAAGCCCGGTCTCGGCGTTCGCCGCGCGCTTGGGTCCCTCGAAGGCGAACGGCTTGGTCACGACGCCGACGGCCAGCACACCCAGTTCCTTCGCAATCTGGGCAATCACCGGCGCGGCGCCGCTTCCGGTGCCTCCCCCCATACCCGCCGTGATGAACACCATGTCGATGTCGGTCAGGTGTTCCGCGATTTCGTCCCGGCTTTCCTCCGCGGCTTTGCGGCCCACGTCGGGATTGGCGCCGGCGCCGAGTCCACGGGTGGTTTCCTGCCCCAGCTGTATCTTGTACTTTACATTGGAACCCGCCAGATCCTGCGCGTCGGTGTTGGCGACTAGAAAATCAACGCCCGGGACGCCGATTTCAACCATGTGGTTGACGGCGTTCTTACCTGCGCCGCCTACGCCGATTATTTTCATGCGGGCAAACAATCCCGGTTCCGCATCAAAGTCGAAAGTAGACATTTGCTGCCTCCATCTGTGGGGTTTTAGTTGGCAAACCGCCGAATCCGTACGATAGCGCTTGGTGTGTGCTACAACAGGGCTACGATCCGGCTTCTCACACGATCCAGCCATCCTCCTTCCGTATCATGGCGCCATTTTTTGCCTGACGAGGTGTCCGCTGCATGGCGCAACAAGCCTACACCTGTTGCGTACAGGGGGGCGTTCCCATCCTTGGCCAGGCCGTGAACTTCCTCCGGCGCACCGATTTTCGCGGACATGCCGAAGACCTGTTCCGTCAGTTTCGCAATACCCGGCATCAGCGCACCGCCGCCTGTGATAACGATACCGGTGCGGACCAGGTGTTCGAATCCACTGTTCCTGATCGTCTCCCGAGCGAGGACCAGAAGCTCCTTGATCCGCGGGCCGACCACGAACGCCAATTCCTCCCGCGTCACCATACGCGACTCGCGTCCGCCGACCCCGGGCACTTCAATCATGTTGTCCCTTTCCGAGCGGACATACACCGCGCTCGCGTAGTGCCGCTTTATTCGTTCGGCATCTTCATGCGGCGTGCGGAGACCGATCGCGATATCGTTCGTAAGGTCGATGCCTCCGGCGGGAATAACCGACGAATGCCGAATGCTGCCGTCTTGGAACAGCGCGATGTTCGTGGTGCCCCCGCCGAGGTCGAGGAGAACGACACCCAGCTCTTTTTCGTCGGATGTGAGCACCGCCTGGCTCGCGGCGAGCGAATCGAGGACGATTTCCCGGACTTGAATTCCGGACTGCATGATGCAATTGCGTACATTCCGCAACGAGGTGATCGCCCCGGTCACGATGTGCACCAGCACTTCAAGCCGGACGCCGGACATGCCGCACGGGTCGCGGATGCCGCACTGGTCGTCCACGATATAGTCCTGGGCGAGCACATGGATGACCTGGCGGTCCATGGGAATCCGCAGGGCCGTGGCGGAATCGAAGGCGCGAGCAACGTCCTTACGCGTCACGCCCCGTCCCCCGTCGGACGAAATGGCCACGACGCCTCTGCTGTTGACACTTTCGATGTGATCGCCGGAACACCCGACATAGACCTCGCTTATCCTGGCTTCGGCCGCCTGTTCCGCGGCCTGGATCGTCTCCGAGATCGAACGGGCAGCTTCGTCCATATTGACCAGGACGCCTCGCCGGAGGCCCTGGGACCGGCTCGTGCCCTCGCCCAGGATCCGGAGGCCGGCGTCAGTCATCTCGCCGATCAACACGACCGTTTTGGTCGTGCCCAGGTCGAGCGCAGCCATACATTCACGGGCCATGCGAAACTCCTTTTGCCGCTATGAACGCCTGTCCAGGGACCGGCTGGATACGACTGGGCGGACGATAACCTGGTCCTTGAACCTCAGATCGATCAACCGGGTCCTGATGGCGTCGGCTTCCAACCGCTCCACAGTTCGTTTGAGCATCTCGATCTTCCGGGGGTAGTGACCCGTTCCGAACCGTATGGCCAATCCGCCTTCCACCATGTAAGCGATCGGGTCATTCGGTCTGGACACGTGAATCTCGGATAACTCGTCGTACATCCCCGGAGACATCGCTCTGAGCACCCGCATGAGGTAGAGGGCGCGGCCCATCTCGGGATCGACCAGCATGGCTTCCCTGAGCGTTTCGAATTGAAGGTCCCGCGATTCCGCGGCGCCTGATTCCGGCCGGAAACCTGAAGCGTCGACGGTAATCACCGGGAGGTCCGGCAACCCGTTTCCCGGTGAAAGCGGGATCAGCTCGGCGCGTTCGGAGACTCCGTAGAGGCGATCCAGCTGTACAATGGCGATGGGCCGCAGTTCCTTCACCCGGACGACGACGGTACCGGGTAACCTCCTGCTCAACGCGACCCGATCGAACCGCCTGTCGAGCAAGAGTCGCCGTCCGGTCTCCTCGAGGTCGGCCGACCAGATGTTCCTGCCCATTTCGAGGCCGGAAACCCGGATGATGTCCTCCTTGCCAGCGATCCTGTTCCCCTCGACGACGATGGCGTCCAGATTGAAAACCGGCGAGTTCTCCATCCACCTGGACAGCGCCAGACCTCCCATGACCAGTCCGGCCGTCGTGCCTGAGGCGAGCAGGACGATCGCAAGTCCGGTCATCAAACGGTATGTGGAACGCATCCTGTTCGAATTCATACCACGCCCGATTTCATCACGCGCACCTCGAGTGCGAGGGCTACGCCGGTTCGCGCGAAGACCCGTTCGCGAACCAGATCGATCAACCGCAACGCGTCCGACGCCGTTGCACCACCCTGGTTGATTACGAAATTGCCGTGGATTTCGGACACCCTCGATCCACCGACCTGAAGTCCTTTGCACCCGGCCGCGTCGATCAGCCTTCCGGCACTGTCGCCCACCGGGTTTTTGAACATGCACCCGGCACTCTGATCGGAGGACGGCTGCGTGCGCTTTCTGTATTCGGTGAAGACCCTTATGCGTTCATGCACGTTTTCCGGTTCATCCGGCGTCAGCCTGAACACCGCCCCGGTCACGATGCCGTCCGGCTCAATTTCACTTTCCCGATAGGAAAACCCGGCCTGCGAAGCTCTGATCGTCACGATGTCGCCGGATGGCCGAATCATTTCCACAGACTCCACTACAGCGCCCAGATCACTCCCGTGAGCGCCGGCGTTGCCCCGGATGGATCCGCCAACCACGCCGGGTATCCCGGTGCAGAACTCCAGTCCGCTCAGTCCCGCGGCCGCCGCCGACCTGGCGAGTCGAGGCAGGCTGACGCCCGCGCCCGCCCGGATGAAATCACCTTCCTGCGCCAAATGCCACAACGTCCCCTCCACCGGGACCGCGCCTCTTATCTTGATTACCAGACCACGGAATCCGTCATCCGAGAAGAGGATATTGCTCCCGTTTCCCACCACCAGCCAGGGTATCCCGCGCACGCTTGCAGCGGTGACGACATCCAGCAGTTCCGATCGGGTTCGAGGCAGACACATCACGTCCGCCGGCCCTCCGACCCGGTAAGTGGAATGCCGATCAAGGCCCTCGTCGCACCGCAGCCGTTCGGAAGGGATCGTCCCACTGAGCATTTCAGATACATGCATGGGACCTGACCCCGCGTTTCCGAAGTAGTTCGCAAACCTGCCGTCCTACTTCGTCGATGTCCCCCGCGCCGAGCGTCAGCACCATGTCCCCTTTTTCGAGATCGTCCACCAGGGTGGTCGCGATCCGGTTCTTGTCCGGCATGTACGCGACGCCTCCTCCGAATGCGCTCGACGCCCTGACGATCAACTCACCCGTAACCCCCTCCCGCGGCGTTTCCCTGGAGGGGTACACGTCCGTAACGATCTTCCGATATGCGGGAAACCGCCCGAGTACGCGCCCGAATTCGCGGCACAGATGCTGCGTTCGGCTGAAGAGGTGGGGTTGGAAAATGACGAACATGCGCCGGGCTCCCGCGTTCGACAGGGCAAGCAACGCCGCCTCGATTTCGACGGGATGGTGGGCATAGTCGTCCACTACCTCCACACCGTGAATCCTTCCGAGTACTTCGAAACGTCTCCTCAGTCCCCGGTAATCCGCCAGGGCCGTCAGGGTCCGCTCGGCGGGTATTTCGAGATAATCGGCCACACCGATGGCCGCCAGGGCGTTGACCAGGTTGCACTCGCCGGGCTGAGGCAGAACCAGCCGGCCGGCCGGAACGTCCCTGACGAATACTTCGGCGGAAACGCTCCAGCCTTCGGACGTCACCCGGTCTGCCCGGATGCAGGCGTGACCGGAAAGGCCGTAGGTCACCAGCCGGCGGCGCAGCGCGGGACTGATCCTGCGGATGCCCGGGTCGTCGGCACACACGAACAACGGCCTGTCCTCGGGCACGAGATGGGCGAAAGTGGTGAAGGCTGCATCTATGGCTTCCTGCGATCCGTAGTATTCCAGGTGGTCTGCGTCCACCGATGTGATTACTGCCGTAGTCGGAGCCAGCGCATGGAACGAACGATCATATTCATCGGCTTCCGCGACCATCCACGATCCGCTGCCGTGCCGGACGTTGGATCCGTTCTCCGTCATGATCCCGCCTATGGCGGCGGTCGGATCCAGGCCCGCGGCAGCCAGTACGTTTACGATCATCGCCGACGTGGACGTCTTGCCGTGAGCGCCCGCAACGGCGATACTTCGTGCCCCGCGCATCAGCATACCGAGCAGTTCGGCGCGGCGGACCGAACGTACGCCATGCCTGCGGGCCGCTTCGAGTTCGGGATTGTCTTCCGGAATTGCGGAAGAGTACACGATCAGGTCCGCACCCGCCGCGTTGCCCGGGTCGTGGCTGTGGAAGACGGACGCTCCGAGACCGCTGAGCCGGTCCGTCAGCTGCGTTCGCCGCAGGTCCGATCCGCTCACTTCGTATCCAGATTCGAGCATCAGTTCAGCCAGACCGCTCATTCCGATTCCGCCTATGCCGATGAAATGCGCGTGACGGCATGCAACGTCCGAATTTTGCCGATCAGTCATATTTCAGTCTCTGGCACCGGTATGTCATTCTTGAAATATTCAGCAGTATCCCGATGCTCATCATGCAGAAAAGCAGCCAGGACCCGCCATAGCTCAGGAAGGGAAGCGGAAGCCCCGTGGTGGGCAGCATGCCCGTCACCACACCGATGTTCACCAGCATGTGCAGTGTGATAAGAATAGTAAGCCCGGACGCCAGGAAAAACCCGAAGGTGTCAGGCGCCATGCGGGCGACCCTGAAACCTCTCCAGGCGAATACGACAAAGAGGGCCAGCACCGCCATCGACCCCAGAAAACCGAGTTCTTCGCCAATCACCGCGAACACGAAATCAGTGTGGGGATCGGGAAGGAACAGAAACTTCTGACGGCTTAGTCCCAGACCGTTTCCAAATACGCCGCCTGTACCCAGACTGATCAGCGCTTGTTGCAGTTGGTAGTCCGCGCCTTGCAGATTGACGGTCTGATCGACGGAATTGCCGAAAAGCCGATCGAAATAAGCCATGAGACGCTGCCGGCTGTGCGCCGATGAATACAGTCTGTAGAAAAGGACCGGCAACATGATCCCCACGGTGCTTGCCAGGTGCAACATCCGCGCGCGGCCGATGTAGAGCATCGCGAACGAGGTTGCGGCAAGCACGATCGCGGTACCGTAATCCGGCTGCAGGACAATCAGCAGGCAGGCTGCCGCGACCACCGCTATTCCGGGCAGAAAGCCGATGAAGAAACGGTCCATGACGTTCTGGCGCCTGTCCAGCCAGTAGGCCAGGTAGATGACCAGGGCGACCTTGATCCCTTCCGCGGGCTGAATCGTCGTGGAGAACATGCTCAAGGTGCGGGTCGCGCCCCGGATCGTCAGGCCGATACCGGGAACAAAGAGGAGCGCGAGAAACACCATGCCGACGGCAATCAGGAACGGGGACCACTTCCCGAGTTTCTGGTAGTTCAGGCTGGCGAACAGGACCAGGATGACGATTCCGAGGAACAGCCTGACCAGGTAGCGTTTGACGAAGAAACCACTGTCGCCGGAAAACATCTCTTCGGCAACGGCTGAACTCGCGCTGTAAACCATGACCGATCCCACGCCCAGGAGGAGCAGGGATGAAACCAGCAGTGGAAGATCGATTCGCTGATGTAACACGGAATCACTCCGATTCGGTATGGCCCAGTGCTACTTCCAGGGATTCCACGATCGTTTCCATTCGCATGCCGCGCGATCCCTTGACGAGTATGACGTCGACGGCTTCAATTCCCGCCATTGCCGCAGCGACCGCCTCGTCGTTGGAAAGACAGGACGAGACGCGCGACGCCGGCATCCCCGCATGCATCGCGGCTCCGGCGATCTCGCGGGCCAGCTCACCCACCGTGACGATCCGTTCCGCCACATCCGCGGCGCGTTTTCCGATTTCCCTGTGCGCCGCCATGCCCAGCTCGCCCAGTTCCAGCATATCCCCGAGGACGACCAGTTTACGGCCTCCGGCAGTCGCCAGCGTGTCCAGGGCCGCCTTCATCGACGACGGATTGGCATTGTATGTGTCGTCGATCAGGTGCACGGCGCCCACCTTCCTGTATTCCATGCGCATGGGCGTGGGATCCAAGCTTCGCAACGCGCGAGCGATGTCCTGGTCGTCGATTCCCGATATCCTGCCCACCGCCACGGCGGCCATGGCATTCGTGACCTGGTGTTCCCCCAACAGGTTTATTCGAAAGGATGCGCCATCCGACAAGGCGAAAGTCGACCCGGTCAGTGCGGTCGTTGCGCTTGCCAGCCTTACGTCGGCTCCCTCGCTGCGTCCAAACGTGACGACTCGCGCCGGACTGCGAACGGCCTGCTTCATGACGAGGGGGTCGTCGGCGTTTAGCACCGCGCTTCCCGCCTCCGGCAGGTTGTCGAGGATTTCGCCCTTGGCCCGGGCGATTCCTTCGATCGACTCGAAAAACTCGATATGCGCGGGCCCCACGTTGGTGATCACGCCAACGGACGGACTGGTCATTCGGGACAGCCGGGTCAGTTCACCTGCCCGGTTCATACCCAGTTCAAGTACCGCGGCGCCATGGCCTTCGTGCAACGAGAACAGCGATTCGGAGACTCCCAGCTGGCTATTCAAGTTCCCCGGTGTTTTGAAAACCCTGTAGCGCTCTCCCAGCACGGCGGCCACCATGTTCTTCGTGGTGGTCTTCCCGCTGGAACCCGTAACCGCGATTACTGGCAGATCGAATCGTCTTCGGTGCCAGCCGGCGAATGCCTGCAGGGCCGGAAGTACTTCCGGCACGACGATCCGCGCGTCATCCGGAGTCTCCCGGTCCGGCCGACCCGCGAGCCAATCGGCCGCAACCAGCGACGCACACGCTCCCGAGCGCATGGCTTCAGGCACGAAATCGTGACCGTCGTACCGTTCACCTGCAATCGCGACGAACAGGTTGCCCTCCGCGATACGCCGCGTATCGGAACAAACGCCCGTGATCCGCCTGTGACCAAGCGCGGGGATGGATACATGCAGTCTCCCGCCCATGATATCGGCAATTTCCAGCAAGGTGGGCGCCGCCGACCCATTGCGGTTATCCATAGTGCGCCTCGAGACATTCCCTGGCCTTGAACCGATCGTCGAACTCGATTTGCGATTCGCCAACGATCTGGTAGGCCGTGTCTCCTCTTCCGGCGATCAGCACGGTGTCTCCTTCGCCGGCATCGCTGAGGGCCTTATGGATCGCTTCGCCGCGGTCCTGGACTATATGGGACCGGACGTGGGGCAGGAGACCCGGCTCGATATCTCTTATGATCCGGTCGGGCGGTTCCGTTCTCGGGTTGTCGGTCGTCACGATGACCACGTCGGCGTGGGTGGACGCCGCACGGGCCATCAGCGGCCGCTTGCCGGGATCACGGTCCCCGCCGCAACCGAATACGACGGTCAGGCTTCCACGGGTCCATTCCCGGCAGGCGGATAGCACGGCGCCGAGTGCGTCGGGCGTATGGGCGAAATCCACGAGCACGTTGAAAGGCTGTCCAGCCTCGACGCGCTCAAGCCGGCCGGGTACCCTGACTCGTGACATGGCCCGGCTCATCAGTTCACAGTCGATGCCGAATCCCAGCCCCACGGATATGGCTGCCAGGGCGTTGTACGCGTTGAAACGACCCAGGAGAGGCAAGGTCACGTTGAAAGGGGGACCGGATTGAATCTGCACTTTCATGACGGTCCGGTCAGCATAGTATCCTATCGGACCCGCCCTGCGGACGTCGGCCTTCTTGTCCAGTCCGTATGATCGCACCCGCGCGCGCGATGCGTCCTTGAAATGGACATAGGCCGGATCGTCCATGTTCAGGACGGCGTTGCCTTTCTCCTCGAGGTATTTCGAGAAAAGCACCATCTTCGCTTCCCTGTAAGCGTCGAAGGTCTTGTGGTCGTCCAGGTGTTCCCTGGAGAGATTCGTAAAGACGCCCGTGGTGAATCGCAGGCCGGACAGGCGTTGCCAGACCAGGCTGTGAGAGGAAACTTCCATGACGACGCATTCGCCTCCCCGGTCCCGGATCTTCCTCAGGGTGCCGTGCAGCTCCATCGGATAGGGCGTGGTGTGGCCCAGTTTCCAGTCGAGCACATTGCCCATGAACCGGCTGCCCAGCGTGCCAATCCCGCCCACGGCCCAGCCACATTCCCGAAGGATAGCCTCGACCAGCAATGACACGGTCGTCTTTCCATTGGTCCCCGTAATACCGATCAGACAAAGGTCGGCCGCCGGCTGACCGTAGTACGCCGCGGCCATTAAGCCCAGAGCCCTGGAAGTGTCCGGAACGCTTATCACGATCGCGTCATCCAGGCCCTCCTCGCTTTCCTGTACCACTACCGAAGCGCCCCGTGCAACCGCGTCGCGGGCGTACCTGCGGCCGTCGCGGCCCGAAGGCTCGCGGAGCGCGACAAAAACGTCGCCTGGCTCTACGGACCTCGAGTCATGGACTATGGTTCCAATCTCCTGGTCCGCCTGGTCCGCATGGTCCGCATATTCCGCATAGTCCGCCTGGACTGCCCGGTCCGCCCGGTTCGTGGCATTCAGCCGGCTGATGACCTTTTTTTGAGGTAACGCGGCCAGCAATTTCGAAAGCTGTTTCAACGCCTTGACCCTCTATGCCGTCATCCTCACCCTCATGAACGATGAATCGGCTAATTGTAGGGACCACATTCGATGAGGCATAGATCGCCGGGATAGACCATGCGGCCCGGTGAAGGAATCTGGCGTCGGACGTAGCCCGTACCGACTATGGTTGCTTCAATACCCTGTTCGGCCAGGGTCCTTACGGCTTCTCTAACGCTCATGCCTGTCACCGACGGAAGCGGCACCGGTGCCTGTTCCGCCCCGGTACCGGGACGTTCGATTTCCCAGTTGCCGCCAAGCGACAGCAAGTCTCCAGTGATCGGTCCTCCCGATGCCGTAGCTGAACCCTGCGTTCTGCTGCCCGAGGACGAACTCGGCTTGATGGAGGCCAGGTGAAGGGGCAGGCCGTCATCGGATTCGGGAACCGACTCAACGGGACCGTCCGGCAGATGGACGAGGCGACGAACGATTTTGTTGAAAACGGGCGCGGCCACGGATCCGCCATAGAAGCCGCGTTTCTTCGGCTCGTCGATCATGACGAGCACGACGATTTCCGGGTCGTTCGCCGGAAACATCCCGGCAAACGAAGACCTGTAATTCCTGGTGTATCCCCTGCCGTCCTCACGGGTCTTCCAGGCTGTGCCGGTCTTTCCCGCGACCTTGAAACCCGTCACCGCGGCCTTTGTGCCCGTACCCTGGTCCACCACTCCGGCGAATACGCCCATCAGGGCTTCGGCGGTCTCCTCTTTCATCACTCTGCGAACGACAAACCGCGGTTCGGTCTGCACGGAACCGTCGTTTCTCAGGATGGATCTGATTATCCGAGGTCGCAGGAGCAGGCCCCCGTTAGCTACGGCGCAATAGGCGGTCGCGAGTTGTACTCCGGTGACGGAAACCCCGTAGCCGATGGACATGGTGGGAAGCGTGGACATGGACCAAACGGCCGGTTTATGCAGGATACCTCTTGCCTCGCCCGGGAGGGCCACGCCCGTTTTCATGCCGAAACCGAATGCCCGGGTGTATTTAAAAAACTCCATTTCACCGAGGGCCAGAGCGATTTTGACGGTACCCACGTTGCTGGACCGCTCGATGACTTCCCGTACGCTCAGTTCGTCGTAGACCTCGTGGTCCGATATCGTCTGCGCGCCCACCTCGATCCGGCCCGCACTGGTATCGATCCGGTCCTCAAGAGAGAACGCACCGGTCTCCAGGGCCGCGGTCGCTGCTACGATCTTGAAAGTCGATCCAGGTTCGTAGATATCCACCACCGGCCTGATCTTCTGGGCTTCGAATGGAAACCGTCCCGGTGTATTCGGATCGAAGTCCGGAGAACTGGCCATGGCCAGTATGTCGCCGTTCGCCGGATCCATCATGATGACCATACCGCCGAGCGCCCCGTGCCACGCTATCGCCTCTTCCAGCGCCTCTTCCGCGGCAACCTGGGCAGCGATATCGATCGTCAGCACGACGTCCGCGCCGTTCTCCGCCGGATTCTGGTAGGCATCAATCCATGAATACGCCCGTCGCTGGGCGTCTATCTGCACCACGCTGTACCCTTCTATACCAGATAACAGCTGGTTGTGTTCCATTTCGAACCCGGCCCGACCGGTACCATCTACGCTGAAACCCAGTATCTGGCCGGCCGCGGTCCGATAGGGATAGACTCGCCTGGCTTCCTTTTGCGTACGTATGTGGGGTTCGAACAGGGGATAGGTGGAGAGGCTTCTAATCCGTTCGCTGGTTTCGGGATTCACCCAGCGGACCAAATACCTGAAGTCGGAGGTCCCGGAAACGCGGTCGATGATATGCTGGGGATCTTCGCCGGTGATCTGGGAAAGCTGAACGGCCAGGTTTCCGATATCGGAGGGGCCGTACCGGTCCCGGTCGAGATCCTGGATACCGAAGGAGTCGAACTCGACACTCAGCGCCAGCGTGTTACGGTTGCGGTCGAAGATACGGCCCCGGCGGGGGTCGATGGTGACCACCCGGTGCTGTTGGTCATGCGCCCGCTGCCTGTAGGCCTCTCCGTCGCGAATCTGAATTAGCGCGATACGAATCCCGAGACCTGCGCACAGCACCACTCCGACTACGGCCAGGAGGGTCAGTCTGCGCATACAGGATTTCGCGACCATAACGGTATTCCCTCATCGGGTATCCACGCGAGCCGCAGGGTACGAGGCAAGGATCAACGCGTCATCCGCCGGCTTACCCGCAATCGCCCTTACATTGGGCTCGGTGTTGGCCAAAGCCATGGCCGTGTCTACCGCATCCATGTTCACAACCTGTCCGACTGCCGCGTGTTCCAGATCGAAACGACTCATGGCCACGGTTTCGTTCCGAAGCTGTTCCGCGAGCCGAACGATCTGCACGTGCAAATACGCGCTTTCCTTTTTCAAGGCTTCTTTCTGATTCTCCAGTTGGATGATCTCCCGCATCAGCGTCGTGGTTTCCACCTGGTGCCAGATGTAACCCATGCTCAGCGACGTTACGAGCGCGATCGTACCGATCCAGCCGATCAATTGTCCCATGTACGAGTGGTCGCTGCGGAATCTGATAGCGGATTTCATGACGGGCTTCTCCGTTCTATATTAAAGATGTCAATTACAGTGTGCGTGTTGATCGTCGGGCAAACGTTCAATCATCCGGAACCTGGCGCTTCGCGCCCGCGGGTTGTTCGCGACTTCTTCACGGGAGGCCACGACGGCCCGTTTCGTATGCAGCACGGCAACGCGCCTGTGCTGGCAGACGCACTGTGGAAAGCCGGGCGGACAAATGCAGTCCGATGCCCAGGTTTCGAATGTCCGCTTGACCAGTCGATCTTCCAGTGAATGATAGGATATGATACCGAAACGACCCCGGTTGCTCAGGAGGGGAAGCATGGTATCCAAAACCGATTTCAATTTGTCCAGTTCCTGGTTGACGGCGATTCTTAGTGCCTGGAACACCCGGGCGCAGGACTTGACCGCCCATCTGCGGCGGACCGCGGACCTGATCGTATCAGCCAGCCTGGCGGTGGAAGTCAGCGGCGCCCTGTCGCGGGTTCTGACGATCGCGTTCGCGACGCCGCGCGCCTGCCGTTCCTCGCCGTATTCCCGTATGATCCGCTCGAGTTCATCCCGGGAACTTTCGTTGACGATATGGGCCGCGGTCAACGGCTTGCCCCGGTCCATGCGCATGTCGAGCGGACCGTCTGACTGGAATGAAAATCCGCGATCAGGCGTATCGACCTGGTAAGACGATATGCCAAGGTCCAGAATCAGTCCGTCCACCCGGGAGATGCGTTTCGCTTCCAGCACGGACGCCAACTCCGTATAATCCCGTTGCAGGATCTCCACGCGAGGAGTACTTCCCCGCGCAAGCCGCGCACCTGCTGCGCCGACCGCTTCAGCATCCCTGTCCAGCCCGATCAACCGACCGGATTCGCCAAGCCGCTCCAGAATGGCGCGCGCGTGACCGCCTCCGCCGATCGTACCGTCTACATATGTGCCGGAAGTGTTCCAGACGAGCATCTCGGCTACCTTCCCCGCAAGAACGGGAACATGATTGTACTTGTCTGCCAGACCCATGATCATTCCGTGATTTAACGGAGCCGCATGGGTGGAAAGCATCATACGAACAGGGACTCCGCGATCTCTTCGTATGTATGTCCCGATTCGTTCATGACTTTCTCATACTCCCCGGGACTCCAGAGTTCAAAGTGGTCAAGCGTTCCGATGATCAGTACTTCCGTTTCAATGCCGGCGCGTTCGATCAGCTGCCTGGGAAGGGCGATACGACCCTGCTTGTCCATTGAGACTGCCACGGCCTCCGACGAGAGCATCCTGATGAAGATCCGCGTGTTCTGCCTTGTGACAGGCAGTTCTCGCAATCGGGTGTCGATCTGTTCCCATTCGTCGATTGGATAGACGAAAAGACATCCATCGAGTCCCCGCGTGATGATCAGCGTGTCGTCCTCGTCGGTCCGGATGTGCTTGCGAAACTTCACAGGGACGTTGACCCGGCCTTTGTGGTCCACGGTGTAGGTGTATGAACCCAGGAAGTTAACCATTCACGATCTCCCTGTAACACAAAGGAGTAAACACCCTGTCCTGAGGTGGTTGTTTACGAATACTATACAAGTGTTTGGTATTCAGGATGTTCTGGGACCCACTTTGTCCCACTTCTACCCACTATACTACATAGCACCCCCCATATTGTCAATAAAAAATGGACTTACATCGATTTTCTTTACCTTTGGATAAGGGAATCTTCGTAACTCCATGTGCGCAAAAGACTATATGTGTGTTGATACACATCAGGCGTTGACACCATATACCACGAATTTTCGTCGATTCAGGCACTATATGGCAGTGTTCACGCGCAAAGACGCCCCCGGGAGGATTCCTCCCGAACGTGAAAGCCTTTTTGTCAGCCTGTGTGGAATAAAATGCGATGGGGTCTTGCCGGATCCGGACGATTCATTTCAGGGCGCGCCGGCCTGCCGGCTGCATCCGGCCCTGTTACTCAAATGACCCGGGGAGCGTCTAATTGCCGTCTCGGAGTTCTCTTGATCGCCGCGTGGCGGTCTCGACCGCGCTGATCAGCATGCTGCGCAATCCACGGATTTCCAGGTCGTGTACCGCTGCGATGGTGGTGCCGCCCGGCGTAAGTACCTGGTCGCGCAACACCGCGGGATGCTTGCCGGTCTCCTGAATAAGCCGCGCGGCGCCAAGTACGGTCTGGGCCGCCAGGTCCAGGGCGACTTCTCGGGGCAGGCCCATTTTCACACCGCCGTCCGACAATGCCTCTATTACCATATATATATAGGCGGGGCCGCTCCCGCTGAGACCGGTTACCGCGTCCAGAAGATGCTCGTTCACGAAAACGACGCGCCCTACCGCCTGGAAGATACGGGCCGCAATCTGTTTATGTTCTTCGCCGGCGTACGTGCCCGGCGAAATGGCCGCAGCCCCCTCGTCCACCAGGGAGGCGATATTCGGCATCACCCGGACGACAGGATTCTCGGTGCGTGCCATTTCCGTAATCGAGGTTGTCGTCATTCCCGCCGCGATCGTAATCAGCAGCTGATCGGGACGGAGACAGTCGCGTACTTGATCCACCACGCGTTCAATGGCCTGGGGCTTGAGGCAGATCATGACGATATCCGCTTCACGCACCGCTTTGCGGTTGTCCGTGGTCCAGCCAACATCCCAATGCTCCGCCAGGTCCTTGAGGTAATCGGACCGCAGACCGGTAATCACGATTTGTTCCGGGGGAACGAGATTTGCTCTGCGTATGCCGCCGAGCAGGCAGGATCCCATGTTTCCAGTTCCAAGTATCATGATGCGACGATTGTTCAGCATGGTGCACCTTCCGGTCGGTGAAGCCGGGGATCACCCGACGTGGATGGCGGACACGATACGGTCCAGGCCATTGTAATCCTTCACGATCTTCATTTTTCCGAATACACGGCGGTCCGTCATTAAACGAGACACCGCCGCGGACTGTTCCGAGCCGATTTCCAGGGCGATCATCCCGCCTTTTTTCAGGTACGCCGGGGCCTGGTCGATGAGTTCGCGGTAGCATATCAGGCCATCTTCGCCGCCATGGAGGGCCAGCCGTGGTTCAAACGCGCGAATCTCATCCGGCAGGCTGTCCATCTCCCGCGAAGTGACATAAGGCGGGTTGGACACGATGAGGTCCAAAGCGGGGATGGATGACGCGTTCAACGGCGCCAGCAACGAACCCCGCGCGAAGGCAATCCGGCTACGGTCCCGGAGCAGGCGGCCGGCATTCCTGCGCGCGATCCCCAGGGCCTCGTCGGAGACATCGGTTGCATACCCCCGAACCGACGGGCATTCCAGGGCGAGCGTGACCGCGAGGACCCCTGAGCCGGTGCCGACGTCCGCGAAATGGACGGGGCGGTCGGAAGGCGTTCCGCCGGTATTCCGCGCCCGGGTCCGCATGCCCGGTTTTCCAATGGGCACGCGCCGAATCCCATTCAGGAAGGGACGCACGTGGTCTACAATCCTCTCGGTCTCGGGCCGGGGGATCAGCACGGCCGGCGATACCAGGAACTCACGGCCGTAAAACTCCGCACTACCCGTAAGATACTGGACTGGTTCTCCGCGCATTCTTCGGCTGACCAGCGCCGAAAACCGGGAAGTCTCCAGTATGTCGAGACGCCTGGCATGGTCGAGGTACAACGCGAGACGGTTTGACGCGCACACCTCCCCCAGCAGGATTTCGGATTCGACGCGGCTGGCGGGATTCGCCCGGCCGTCCAGCTTGCGGGCTGCCCAGTCGACCGCCTGTAGCACGGTCAACGCGGCAGGGCATTCAAGTCTGTTCATGGGCCATTTTCGGGAATGGCGTCATGACGAAGTCAACTGGGCGATCTTCTCCGCCTGTTCCGCCTCCGCCAGGGACCGGATGATCTCCTCGATGTCCCCTTCCAGTATCTGGTCAATCTTGTAAAGCGTCAAACCGATGCGGTGGTCCGTGACCCTTCCCTGCGGGAAATTGTACGTCCGTATCTTCTCGCTACGGTCTCCCGTTCTCACCTGGGACCTGCGGCTGCTCGCCTTTTCCGCTTCCCGCTCCTGCCGGGCCACGTCAAGCAGCCGGGCCCGCAGCACCTTCATGGCCTTGGCCTTGTTCTTGTGTTGCGACTTCTCATCCTGGCACGATACGACCAGGCCGGTCGGCAAATGGGTTATGCGCACTGCTGAATCGGTTGTATTGACGCTTTGGCCGCCCGGTCCGGAGGAACGGAAAACATCGAAAACGAGATCTTTCTTCTCGTCGATGTCCACGTCCACTTCGGCCGCTTCGGGAAGTATCACCACCGATGCGGCAGAGGTATGCACCCTCCCCTGCGTTTCCGTAACGGGGACCCGCTGCACGCGATGGACGCCGCTTTCGTTCTTCAGCCTTCCGTATACCCCCTTGCCCTCGACCTGGAAAATGACCTCCTTGACGCCCCCCCTTTCAGCGCCATTGGAGTTCAGTGTTTCGGTCTTCCATCCGCGGCTGTCCGCGTACCTGCTGTACATGCGGTACAACTCTCCGGCAAAGATGGCCGCTTCGTTGCCGCCTGTCCCGGCCCTGATTTCGCAGATGATGTTTCGCTCGTCTTCGGGATCCCTGGGAACGATCAACCGCGTAAGTTCCTGCTCGAGTTCCGCTTTATCACGATCCAGACATTCCACTTCGTCCCGGGCAAGTTCGGCCATGTCGGGGTCGGCGCCGGACTCCTGAAGCACCGAACGGGCCGATTCGAGGTCATCCAGGATTTTCCGGTACACGCGGTACCGATCGATCACCGGGGTCAGTTCGCGGTATTCCCGCCCGATTTCGCGCAGCTTCTGCGGATTGGTGGTTACGGAAGGATCCGCCAGCTGACTGTCGAGGGATTCGAAGCGTCGAACGATATTTTCGAGTTGATGGAGTAACATGGAGGCATGGCAAGGTAGGGGAGCGGCGGCATCCAATAGTCGAGAACAGCCTGGACTGTCGGGCCTGGAAGGGTCGGGCGACTTCGATCGCGGCTTACTCGCTGATTCCGTACTTTCGGTTGAAGCGTTCCACGCGTCCTGCGCTGTCGACCATTTTCTGCTTTCCGGTGTAGAAGGGATGGCAAGCCGAGCAGATCTCCACGTGGATCGTATCGATCGTCGAGCGAGTCTTAAAAGTATTGCCGCAGGCGCAACTTACCGTGATTTCCTTGTACTCAGGGTGAATTCCACTCTTCATCGGGCTGACTCCTTGAGGTCTTCGGCCGTGTTATAAGAATCGCCGGGCTGCTTGTTTATTTAAGCGCCCAGCCAAAAATAGGTGGAGTCTGGCAGACTGTCAAGCATCTTTTGCCTTCAGGCCCGCCCGTCCGGGACAAATGAGTTGCCGACGAAAAGCCGGTTCCTTATATTTACGTGTCTTTTTCCATACGTCCGGAAACATGCTGGAGGAACGAACGGCACAAGTCCGCAAGGAGCGCAGGCAATATGGCATTGATGAAACTACTGAGAGAACGAACCCACGTCGTCATGATTATCCTGGTCATAGCCTTCATCGGTCTGATCGGCCTGGAATGGGGCGCCGACATGGCGGGCAGGGGGCCGGGTGGGCAGAACACCGTGGGATCGATAAACGGTGAATCGGTGTCCTATGAGGAAATGCGGTTTGAAGTGGAACGGGTGCAGGAAATCGAACGCCGGCAACAGGGCGGCACCCTGGACGAATTCAGGAGCCGGGAGATCATAAACGAGGTATGGGACCGGCGCATCGAACTCACGTTGCTCGGACAGCAAATCGGAAGACAGGGGATTTTCGTAACCGACGCCGAAATACTGGAAGCGATTCGCAACAATCCACCGGAATATGTCCGGCAGCAGGAGATGTTCCAGACGGACGGCGAATTCGACCAGACCAAGTATCTCCAGGCGCTGAACGACCCGGCCGTCGAAGGCTGGGCGTTCCTCGAAGACCAGTACCGCACGCTGCTGCCCCGGCGGAAGCTCATCAATCGGGTGATCTCGGGCGCGCGCGTCACGGATCTGGAAGTAAGGCAGGCTTTTGAGGAACAAAACGAGCAGTTGACGGCCAAATACCTCTTTTTCGATCCTGAAGATCAGGAAGTGGAACCGGAATCGATCACCGACGGCGACATCGCCGCGTACTACGCGGATCATGCCGAAGCCTTCATGGAGGACGACCGGGTTTCGTTAACCTACGTCAGGATTCCGAAGCAACCGAGCGTGGCCGACTCCCAGCGCGTCGAACGGCAGATCGACGAGCTATACGGGCAGCTCGTCGACGGCGCCGATTTCGCAACGCTGGCCAGGGACTTCTCCGAGGACGCATCCAATGCCGCCGAGGGGGGAGACCTGGGGTTTTTCGGTAGAAACACCATGGTCCCGGAATTTGAGGCGGTAGCCTTCGCAACGCCCCCGGGCACCATCTCCGAACCCGTAAAAACGCAGCACGGATGGCACATTATCCAGGTGGAAGAGGCTACGGACAGGGATGGCGTAGAGCAGGTTCGCGCGCGCCATATTCTCTTGAAGACCATTACTGGCCAGCAAACCCTCAGCACGCTGCTTGAACAGGCGGGACAACTACGAACCCGGGCACTCGAAAGCAGCCTGAGCGAAGCCGTCCTCGGCATGCCGGATTCCCTGGAGATCGAAACCACCGGGTTATTCACCGACCGCCCCGACGGATTCATCCCGGGCATCGGGTACCTGGTAGGCGCTTCGTCCTTCGCCTTCGGTTCGGAACCCGGTGACATCAGCGAAGCGCTGGAAAACGCCAACGGTTTTTACGTACTCGCGAACGCAGAGGAAAAGCCGGCCGGCGTGCTGCCCCTGGAGGAAGTGGCTTTGCGCATCCGGTCGATCCTCGTGCGGAATCAGAAAATGGATCGGGCCAGACTGCGGGGCGAGGAGGTCAGGGCGGGCCTCGGCGGCGGGAACCTTGACGCGTTGAGCGGCGCCCTGGCGGACCGTGTCGTCGCCACGGATCCCATTTCGCGACAACAGGCTTTCATCCCCAGAATCGGGCAGGATCTGGCTTTCATCAAGGGCGCGTTCCAGCTGGCGGAGACCGGTGCGCTCAGCGAAGTGGTCGAAGGGGAAAGGGGTTATTACCTCATTCAACTGGTAACCAGAGAGCCGGTCGACGAGACAACCTACGAAATGGTGAAAGATGGCCTGAAACGGCAGCTGCTGCTTCAGAAGCAGAATCAGCTGTACGAGGAATGGCTGACCAAGCTGCGCGAAGACGCAGACATCGAGAACAACCTGAGGGCCTTTTTCGCCATATAAGGCTTATCCGCTTCCATCGGCCAACCGCTGAAGCCACCATACCACCCCATCGGCAGTCAGCGGACGTAGTACGCTACATGATCCGTTCGCGCATCGCGGCGATCATCCTCCGGGCACGCATCCTGGCCTCGTACTTCTGTTGCGCCAGGCGGCGCCGAGTCGGGTTCTCCACCTGCAACTGCATGTGAAACCTGAAGCATTGGGACGTGCCCGATGGACGCACGGTCATGTAATTCAGTCTTTCCTCGTCGAAGTAGAACCGAATGCCCTCATCGGGAAAACCGGGCCACTGGTGCGCATCCGCGTACTTGCCCGCAACGAAGGTTTCCGACGACAGCACCGGAAGACCGTCCAGCGATATGGATTCGCCTTCCCGGACGCGTTCCCCCAGGTCGGCGCATCGCCTGAGGCAATCGATCTTCCGCGTCAACCCCTCCAGTCCCGCGAATTCTCCCCACTGCGGAACGGGCACGACATCGGTCACGAAACATCCGATGTCAGGATCCAGGTAGATCTTTTCGTCTATCAGGTCATAGATCGTCGTCCCGATGGACGCGGCATAGGCCGCCACCTCGGCGAGCAGGATCGCGGCGAAGACCCCGTCCTTGTCCCGCACGTGCCCGTTCGTTCCCATGGCCTCGGCCGTGGCCGGCGGGCCACCCAGTATACTGAATCCGTTACTTTGTTCAAGGCACCCCACATTGTAGCTTCGAGGCTTATCATCCATATCCACGGCCTGATAGATGATGTCCCTGAAACGGGGATCCGACAGGTCGTCTCCAGACCAAACGCGTTCGACCGCATTGGCGATCAAGCCGAAACCGACCCAGGTCTTGATGACGCCAAGCCCGTACTTTCGAGCGAGCCGGACCAGTGCGTCGGTCGTAATATGGGAAAGCACGACGAAGGACTCCTCCGGCCGGGGGCGAAACGCCCGTGAATCCCCGGCATCCCTGGACAGGCGGTACCAGAGCAGCAGGGACCAGGCATCGTCGGCCGACAACAGGATATGGGACCTGTTCTCGTGGTACTCCCGGGATTCCAGGGGGACCTTGATCACGAGTCCCGCCCGGTCGGCATCCGGGTCGGTCCCGATCATGAGGTCGAGGCCTTCCAGGGTTTCCGCGCCGTACTGTTCCCGGTAAGCGTTCACGGCAATCTCCGCAGCCATGGGGTCACCGGGGTCCGGTTGTTGTTCAGGGTGATCCTGAAATGCGGGGAAAAGGCCGTTGAGCTCGTTCAACTGGTGCCTGGTTATCCGGTTCACGCGGGTGAAACCGAAGTCCTTCAACAACCGCGGCACGGCCTTACGCCCGGCCCCGTGGAAGGCGCAATACCCGATCCGGACAGTGGGCGCCCAGGACTTCGTCATGGCCGGGTTGGATATGAAGCCCCTAATCTGGTCCTGGTACATCCGGTGGATATCGACGAGGGGACGGCCCAGGTAGTCGAAGCCGGACAACGGGACCGCCCCGCCCAGAAACACGAGCCTGTTGCCGTCCCGGCCAGGATCCTCGGGGTGATCCGGATCGACGCCGGCTTCATTGTAGTCCACGAGGGCGATATGGGCCGGGATCGTTCTCCTGATGTAGTCGTTATAGATTACGGCACGTTCCCCCGGTGGAAACTGCGATCCCGTACCGGCAGAAAGCTTGTAGCCATTGTATCTGCGGTCGTTGTGGCTCGCCGAGATCAGGATGCCCATGTCGGCGCCCAGCGTTGGAATGGCGAAGGTCATTTCCGGATAGGGGCAGGCTTCGTCGAACAGGTAGACCTTCAGTCCCGCCGCCAGGAAAACCCGGGACACCAGCCGCGCGAAGTCCTGGCCCGCGACCCGGCTGTCATATCCGATGACGATGGCCCCGAGCCCATGATCGACAGCGTATTTCGCCACGCCCGTGGATTTCAGCAGAAGAACGATGTTGTTGAGGGTATTCGGCCCCTTGAGGATGGGGGCATCCATGCCGTCGCGGGAAAGGATCTGCAGTTCTGCATCCGACATCGCGGCCTTGCCGCGTATACCCGCCGTGCCGAACTTGATCTCGTCCACGAAGGCTTCGACCAGTTCGGCCCACCTGTCCGCTTCGACCGCGGTTCTCAGTCCTTCTCCGAGCCGGGGGGACAGCCGGATGATGTGCGGGTCGGTCAGCCAGCCGCGGAGATTCGGGACTACGTTGCGGCGGGCCTGTTCGTAGAGTCCTTCATCGATCAGCCCGCGCCGGAACTGCCCCTCGAGGAAGGCGAAAATCCCGTCTTTCGCCTTTCGTACGACGGCGTCATCGGCGATCGCCATGGGATCACCCGTTGGCGATATGGACCTGCGTACGGCTCTTTCCGAGCCGGCGGAACTGAACGACGCCATCCGCCAGGGCAAAGAGGGTGTCGTCGTTGCCCCGCCCGACGTTCGTACCAGGCAGAATACGCGTTCCCCGCTGCCGAACGAGGATGTTGCCGGCCCGGACGCGCATGCCGTCTCCGGTTTTCACGCCGAGAAACTTGGGATTGCTGTCTCTACCGTTGCGAGAACTCCCTACGCCTTTCTTGTGGGCCATGTCAAGGCTCCTCTCAAATCAGTTGGTCACGCTTGGGTCGTAGTTGATTCCGGTTATTTCGAGCGCGGTATACTGCTGCCTGTGCCCTCTCTTCCGGCGGTAGTTCTTACGGCGTTTCATCTTGAACACCACGATTTTGGGATGACGCCCCTGTTCCGTTACCCTGGCCGTCACGGTAGCTCCGGCCACCGTCGGCGTACCGACCAGCGTCTCCCCGCCGCCCAGGAGGAGTACCTGGTCGATGGTGATCTCCTCGCCCACTTCGGCGGCAATCTTCTCGACCTTGATCTCATCCCCCTCGTTGACACTGAACTGCTGATCGCCCGATCTGATCACAGCGTACATCGATCACTCCTTGTCCATTTGGTCCGGTCACTTGTACTCGTCGGTCACGTCCAGGTCCCGTTTGCCCGAAAACACGCGGAATTCCTCCACGTGCAGAAACGGATCTTCCTCGATCTGAAGTTGCATCTTGTATTCGTCCTGCAGGTTCACCAGTTTCTCCCGGCCGTTTTCGTTCAGACTCAACGCCACGGTGGGATGGACCTTGAGCCTGAGCCTTCGTTCTCTCAGACCCGGTTTTGCCCGCTTCAGCCACCGGCCGATCTGGGTCACCATGGTAAGGCGCGACATGATTCGTCCGGTTCCGTCGCACACCGGGCACGCTTCGCTGAAGGTGAAGAGCAGGCTGGGACGGATCCGCTGACGGGTCATCTCTATCAGTCCGAATTCGCTGATCTCCTTGGACATGCGTGTCCGCGCGCGGTCGTGCGCCATGACCTTTTCCATCTCCTGGTGCACCTGGCGCCGGTTTCCCCGGTCTTCCATGTCAATGAAATCTATAACGATGATGCCCCCGATGTCCCTGAGCCGAAGCTGCCGGGCGACCTCCGCGCAGGCTTCCAGGTTGGTCTGGTACACCGTTTCCTCGTGCCCCTTGGATCCCGCGTACCGTCCCGAATTCACGTCTATCGTCACCAGCGCTTCTGTGGGTTCGATGAGTATGTATCCGCCATTCTTCAGCCATACTTTCCGGTGCAGCGCCTTGCCGATCTCGTTTTCGATCCCGTAGGCGTCGAACACCGGCGCCGTCCCATCGTACATGTGAACGCGCGAGCGGAGCTGGGGGGCCACCCCCTTGAGGTATGCGAGGATCTCCTTGTATACCGCTTTCGAATCGATGATTACACTGTCGATATCGGGCGTGAACAGATCGCGTATCATCCCCGACGTCATTTCGACGTCCTTGTGGATCATGGCGGGGGCCGATGTATTCCCGACCTGTTTCTCGATATTCTTCGAGATTTTGGTCAACTGCTTGAGATCGTTCTTCAACTCGGAATCCGATTTGCCCAGTGCGGCCGTCCGCACGATGACCCCGAAGTCGTCGGACTTGAGGCTTCGGGCCAGATCCCTTAGCCTGCGTTTTTCGCTCCAGTCGTCGATACGTCGCGACACGCCGACGTAATTGGCATGGGGAACCAGCACGAGAAACCTGCCCGGCAGAGATATCTGGGAGGTGACCCGAGGTCCCTTGGTGCCGATCGACTCCTTCGTAATCTGAACTACGATTTCCTGGCCTTCCTTGACCATCTCCTGTATCCGGTATTCCCGGTCCCTGCTCCTGCCGGACCCGGAATCCTGGTTCTCGTCGTCATCGAAATCGATCCAGTCGGCCCCTCCGGTGACATCCGACGCCTGCAGGAAGGCCGCCTTGTCCATGCCGATATCGACGAAGGCTGCCTGAATACTCGGTATGACCGCCGTTACAACGCCCTTGCAGATATTCCCGACCACGCGTTCGTGTTCCGGGCGTTCGACCAGAAGCTCAACGAGATGGTTGTCCTCGAGCATGGCAATGCGCGTTTCGTGCGTGGCCGTCTCAACTATGATATCTTTCCGCAAATAAAAACCTTCTGTCTGGCTCCAGGAGAGCCGGTTAAAGTAAGCGTTCCAAAGTAGTAAAATATAACATGTGGACCGCTTGATGTCAAGCTTCGACTGGAATGTATGGCTGTATCTTCGCGAGTACCTCTCGGGGTTCCAGCGTCGTCATGCAAATGTTGCCGATGGGACATTCGATCCGATTGCAGCCGAGACAGTCGACGCTTTCCTTCCGCACCACACCGTGTCCATCGCCCCATGGCCCCTGTGCCCGGGGGTCGGTCGGACCGAAAATACCGACCGTCGGCACGTCCAGCGCCGCGGCCATGTGCATCGGACCGCTGTCGTTACTGACCAGCAGGCAGCAGCGTTTGAGGTAGGCGCCGAGATCCGCGAGCGTTACCGCGGGGATAACGAAGGGACGGTTACGCATGGCGCCGGCCACCGCTTCGACGAGCGCCTCTTCGCCCGGACCCCACATGACCAGGACTTCCACGCCGAATTCATCGATCAGGGCGTCTGCCAGGCGGCCGAAACTGTCCGGCGGCCACCGCTTGATTGCCCATCCTCCACCTGGATTCAGCCCGACGACCGCGCGGCTTTCCTGGATATGCCCACGCAGCCACCGTCGCGCCTTTCCCTCGGCCGTTCCGGGTATGGCGACGGCTGGACGGCTGGTGACGACCGGGATGTCCAGGGCCTCGAGGGTCTCGAGGTGGAAAAGGACCTCGTGCCCCGCCCGTTCCGGGGGCGCAACCACGGTGTTGTAGGCGAGGCGACGCCCCCTGAAGGCGTAGCCGACCCGGTTCGCCGCCCCGCTCAGCCAGGTCAGCACGGCGCTGCGCGGGTTGCCGAAGAGGTCTATCGCGAGATCGAAACGCCTGCGGCGCAGGTTACGGTAGAAACGAGCCTGCTCGCGCCAGGACCGCCGGAAACCGGCGCGTTTCCACCGTCGAACCGGCAGCACGATGAGGTCATCCAGGAATTCATTCCATCTCAATACGTCAGCGGAGGCCTCTTCCGTCAGAAATGTGATTCGGGCCCCGGGAAACCGCCGCTTCAGGTTTTCGATTACGGGCGTGGAAAGAACGACGTCCCCTGTGGCTCGCAGTTTTATGACCAGGATTCGTTCGGGTGATACGGGCATGGATTGTTCCGGTTGGTTGATTAAACGGACCGGCCTAGCAGGGATTCCGCGGTGTCGAGCACTTTGCGCGGCGAGATCGATTCGATGCAGGGCGTCGGCCTGATGCAAAAATCGCGGCCGCAGCAGTTGTCCGTCTCGGCCCGCAGCGCGACGTGCCCTTCCTCAGCCGAATAGGGAAACCAGATCTCCGGCCGGCTCGGTCCGAAGAGGCCGATCGTAGGTGTGCCCACGGCGACAGCGATATGCATCGGACCACAATCATTTGAAACGTACAGGCGGCAACGGTGGATCAACGCCGCCAGACGGGTGAGTGAATCGGTATGCACGACGGGACAGTCATGGGCGGTCAGCGCGTCTGTTACATCCTTGAACTCCCGCTGACCCGGTCCCGCCACCAACAGGACCGCCGCTTTCAGTTCTCCGGTCAACCCCGCCGCCAGTTCGGCGAACCGCCCCGCGCTCCAGGTCTTGGCCGGCCAACTGGCGCCGGGGTTCAAGGCGACAATCGGACGGGTGCCGTCGATCCCCTGCGCCCTAAGCCAGGAGTCCGCCCACTTCGCGTCTTCCACGGAGAAATGCACTTCGGTGCGATCGTCCTCGACCGGAACCCCTATCGTCCGAACGGCGTCCAGGTAGGCATCGAGCACCCGGCGGGATCCGGTCCGCCTGATCTTGACATTATACGCCCGGCCCCTTCCCCGCACATCATAGCCGACCCGGTACCGCGCGCCCGTGGCCAGGGTCAGCAACGCGCTTCGGGGATTGCCGAAGAGATCGATCGACAGGTCGAACCGCCGCTTTCGCAAAGAACGGAGGAACCGCACCTGGGCAGCGCACCGGGTCAGGACGGCCCGGCCTGGAAGGAGCTCGTCCGGCAGCACGATCACTTCTTCCAGGTGGGGGTTCCGTGCCAGGACCGCCGCGGGTCCCGACTCCGCCAGATAGTAGAGGCACGCTTCCGGGTACTGACGCTTCAGCGCCCTGATCACCGGCGTGGTAAGCACGACATCGCCGATGAACCGCAAACGGGATATGAGTATCCGATCCAGTTCCGGTGCTTTCATGGTAGTCAAGGGGTGTCCATTTAGCGCGCGGTATCCGAGCACGTGCGGAATCCGAGCGCATGTGGAATCCGACTATCCGGCCTGTTCGCTACCGGCCCACCTGGATGTGGATCGCAGGATCTCGCGGTCGGAGACCACGGGTTCCGGATCGGACCGCCGCCGCTTCATCACCGCGTCCCACCGGGCCGTTGCGTCCACGAGCGCTCCGAGAAAGGCCATATCGCCCTTCAGCATCGCGCCGAACGAGCGGGCGATCATCCATAGGACATGACCGGCCAGGTACCGGCCGTCCCGTACGTTGCGCCACACGAAGAGGATCCGGTTTCTCTTGCTGACCCGGTCGATGCGGGTCTGATCATGGTTGGCGCCGATCGTGGCGCCGTGATCGTGGTCAAGCCGGCTTTCCGGTTCATATCGCACGGTCCATCCCCGCTGGTACGCACGGAATGACAGGTCCAGGTCTTCCGAGTAAAAGGGCGCGTACAGGATGTCGAATCCACCGAGCGACAGGTACTTGTCCCGGGAAACCGCCATGGCGGCCCCATTGGCGTACAGCGTGAGTCCTCCGGTTTCGCGCCGGGACTCGCTTTCGGCCCACCTGAGCCGTAACAGCCCGCAGTGCATGTACCCCCGCACCAGCCCGCCGCCGGGACGCCGGTCCGCGGCGTGGTAGACCCGGGGATTGACGGCAAACACCCGGTCATCCCGGAAATGGGAAAGGAGCGGATCCAGGAACGGGCCGGTGGCGACGACGTCGTTGTTGAGCAGGACCACGACGTCGTGCGATGCCCGGGACACGCCCGTGTTGCACGCCGCGGCAAAACCCCTGTTCTCTTCGTGCCTGGCCACGACCGCATCCGGACAGGCCGCCTCTATCCTTTCGACGGAGTCGTCCGTGCCGCCGTCGTCGACCACGACGATCTCCGTACGGTCCGCTTCCCCGTGATCCTTCAGTGCGCGCAGGCACCGTTCGATCAATGAACCCGCGTTCCACGTCGGTATCACGATACTGCATCGCTTGCCCTGTGCCATAATTCAGTCCGAATTGTCCGTCACGACGGCGACTGCGCCCGGCCTTCCGGGCTATCCTTCGCCCGACCTTCCATATTCTCCTTCACCCGGCCTTCCGGGCTATCCTTCGCCCGGCCTCCCGTACGCTCCTTCACCCGGGATCCGTGCTGCCAGACCTTGACCAGTCTCAGGAACGAATAGATCCCCATACACAGGCTGAACAGCAGGCCGGGGAACCCGTCCCGGTACCCCTTTTTAACGATGTAGCACTTCCAGGCCATCCCGACAGGTGAAAGCACCAGGCGCAGTCGTCCCACACGCTGCCCCGCCAGGATACGCTCTTCCGCGTCCACCGTGGTGTACAGGTTGATCCGTGCAATGAAATCGGATAGCGAGTTGTGCGAATCATGGTAGAGATCCTCGTGGATCAGGCCCAGTTCGCCGTGGCCGTCTACCTCGATATGGGCGTGCGCGCCGCCCGTCCAGTACCCTTTCCCTTTTCTCAGCAGCCGGGGCTGGTAACTCGGATTGAGGGTCCCGTGTCGGATCGGAAAACGAAGGAAGTGTTCCAGGCGATGGATCTTGTAGGCGTCGCAGTCCCCGCCGTCCCGCAGCAATGCGCGGATACGCTTCTCGAGCCCGCCGGTGACGTATTCATCCGCGTCGAGAAAGAGTATCCATTCCCCGCGGGCCTGCTCCATGCCGAAGTTCCGCTGGTCGGCGAAGCCGGACCAGGCCCGACGGAACACGCGGGAGGCGTAGGATTCCGCGATTTCCACCGTGGCGTCGGTGCTGTAACTGTCGACTACGACGATGTCGTCGGCCCAGGAGACGGGATCCAGGCAGCGGCGGAGTTTCCGTTCCTCATTGCGGGTGATTACCACGACGGACAGCGTTTGCATGGGAGTCGCCGGTGGAGGTGTGCGGTTTCAGGAGGACTGGCCGCCCGCCGCGCCCGATTCGAAGTCGGCGGAGCGGCGGGCGTGCAGGTGCCATAACTTGGCGTACTTGGCGAAAACGTAACAGGCGGAAAGGCCGCACAGGATGAAGCCGGGCAGGCCATCCAGGAAACCCCGCTTCAGCACGTACATTTTCACAAGGGTAAAAATCGGACGGAACACCAGATCTGTCAAACGGAAACGCCGGCCCGACAGGTATAGCTGGCGGGCGCCGAGACTGGTAAAACTGTTGAACTTTCGGAGGTAGTGGTGGAGGGTGGGATCGGTATCGTGGATCATCGGGTGTTTCAGATCGCCGGTCGTGCCCTGGATGCGCAGCGACTCGTGGACCTCGTCGTCGGTAAACCGGGGTGCGGCCGAACGCCGGAACAGGCGGAGTACGTAGTCGGGATACCAGCCGCAGTGGCGAATCCATCGTCCCAGGAAAAACGTCTTCCGAGCGATGCGGTATCCGGCATGCTCGCCCGCATCCACTGTGGCGAGGATCTCATCCCGCAGGTCCGGCGGGACGCGTTCGTCCGCGTCCAGCCAGAGTACCCAGTCCCCGCTGGCATGCTCCAGGGCCAGTTGCTTGGTCGCGCCGTAGCCACGCCACTCCGTTTCGATGACCTGGTCGGCGTACTTCCGGGCGATGACGACGGTGTCGTCCGTGCTCCCGGAGTCCACGAGCACGATCTCGTCGGCGAAGCGCGCGCTCTGCAGGCAGGTTTCGATCCGGAGGGCTTCGTTCCGGGCTATGATTATGACGGAAATGGACATGGCGCCGGCTCCCGTCGATCAGTGTTCCGGGGCCGTTTCGATCATTACAGCCGGCCCCGCTTCTTCCGGTTCTCTGACCGAGTCGATCATGGCCTCGACTTCCGGTCCGGGCCTGGGGAACAGGGGCGTGAGCGACAGGGTCACGGCGAAGTTGATCAGCATGCCGATCGTGCCGATCCCCTGGGGATTGATGCCGTTGGAAAACAGTCCGAAGGTCCAGGTTTCCATGTTGAAGAACACGCATGCGATGATGTAGAAGGCCGTGAAACCGATGCCCGCCACGATGCCGCACACGGCGGGCACGGTGCCCACCCGCTTGCTGAAAATACCCAGGACGATGGCTGGAAAAAAGCTCGCCGCCGCGAGGCCGAAGGCGAAGGCGACGACCTGGCTGACGAACCCCGGCGGATAGATCCCGAATATCCCGGCCACGACTACCGCCATACCGATCACGCCGCGGCCCACGGCCAGTCGCTGCTTCTCGCTTGCCTGGGGGCGCAGTACGCGGTAGTACAGGTCGTGGGATACGCTGGCGGAAATAACGAGCAGCAACCCGCTCGCCGTCGAAAGCGCCGCCGCCAGTCCGCCCGCCGCCACCAGTGCGATGATCCAGCTGGCCAGTTCGGCCATTTCCGGCGTGGCGAGCACGATGATATCCCGGTCCGGACCGGTAAGCCCACGGGCCCGGAGCGCCGCCCGACCGTCCATGCCGTCCGCGCCTTCCGAGTCGAGCCACACCCGGTGGGCGACCTGTACGGCGGACAGTTCCGCCGCCGAAAGGGAACCTCCGCGGAAGATCTCGTTGTCCTCGCCGGCCGAATACCGCATGACTCCGTCCCCGTTGTCCATCCACAGGATGAGGCCGGTCTTTTCCCAGTTTTCGAACCAGGACGGAAGTTCCTGTGCGGTCTTCCCGTTCAGGCTGTCGATCATGTAGTACCGCGCGAAAGCCGCGGTCGCGGGCGCCGTCAGGTACAGCAGGGAGATGAACAGCAGCGCCCAGAAGGCGCTCCAGCGCGCCGCTCGGACTGATTTGACGGTGTAGAACCGGACGAGCACGTGGGGCAGGCCCGCCGTACCCACCATAAGCGCGAGCGCCACGCAGAATACGTTGACCTTGTCCCAGCCCCCCACGAAGGTGGCCGTATAGCTGCTGAATCCCAGATCGGTCTGAATCTGGTTCAGTTTCTCCAGCAGATACACCCCGGACTGGCCCGCGATGGACGGCTCCAGCGTGCTGCCGAGTCCCGCCTGCGGCAGCGGACTGCCGGTGAGCTTTATACTGATGGCGATCGCGGGAATGAGAAAAGCGGTGATGAGCACCCAGTATTGGGCGACCTGCGTCCACGTGATGCCCTTCATGCCGCCCAGCGTGGCGTAGATGAAGACGATGGCCATCCCGATGATCACGCCGACGTGGATGTCCACTTCGAGGAACCGGCTGAAGACGACCCCTACCCCGCGCATCTGTCCCGCCACGTACGTGAAACTGATGAAGATCGCGCACGTCACGGCGACAATGCGCGCCAGGTCCGACGCGAAACGGTCGCCCACGAAGTCCGGCACGGTGTAGTGGCCGAATTTCCGAAGGTAAGGCGCGAGCAGCAGCGCCAGCAGCACGTAGCCGCCCGTCCACCCCATGAGATAGACGCCGCCGGCGTATCCCATCGTGGAGATCAGCCCCGCCATCGAGATGAAGGACGCCGCGCTCATCCAGTCCGCGGCCGTGGCCATTCCGTTGGCCGCCGCGGGCACGCCCTGGCCGGCGACGTAGAATCCCTTGGTGTCCCGGACGCGGGTTCGCCACGCGATGAAAAGGTAGATTCCGAAGGAGAGCGCTACGAAGAAATAGGTCCACGCCTGAACGGACATAGGCCGATTCTAACCTTCCTGTTCCGTACTTTCGAGTTCGCGACGGTGCCGTTTATCCAGGCGGTTCATGTAAAGGCAGTAGGCCAGGATGAGCAGCACGAACACGATGATGCTGCCCTGGTGGGCGAACCAGAAACCCAGGGGAAAGCCGGTGCCGGATATCCGGTAAGCGTTGAGCGCGTCCGCGAACAGGATGCCGGCGCCCAGTCCGGCCAGGGCCCACAGCCCGAGCAGCACGGCCATGAACCGAATGTTGGCACGCCAGTACCGGCGCAGGGCCCGTGCGGCCTTGTTTCCGGCTGTATCTGTCGATGCGGCCATGTCGGTCCTCCGGTTCATCCCGTTCCGTTCAAGCTTTGACAACGCTCAGGTTCGCCTCTACGTACATGCCCGGGAAGATGAACGCGAAGTATTTCTCCCAACGCCGGGGAAACCAGTTGGCGACCAGGCTGATGCCCAGCACCCGGTAGATATCGCTGAAAATCAGCCTGCAGCCGTCCATTCGGAACCGCCCGTCCCGGCACATCTGGGTGATCGTCACGTAGCCGAAATGATGATAGTGGGTCAGGTCGCCATAGGACAACTGGGAAGAGTAATGGGGCGTGACGATACGGATTGAAGCCCCGGACCGCGCGATGCGGAAAACCTCGTCCATGGCCCTGGCCGGCTGGCGAATATGTTCCAGAATGTGGGACATCTCGATATGATCGAACTGGCTGTCGCCGAAGGGATAGGGATACTCGTCCAGATCATGCACGACGTCCACGTGCGCCGCTTCGTTGATATCCAGGCCGACGGCGCCTTCCAGTTTCCCGAAGGGACCGCAGCCCATATCGAGTTTGGTCGCCATATTTAACAGTTTCCATGCCTGTTGCGGCCTGCGCGCGAGCGGGCAACATGGTACCGGAAGCCCGGGTGCCTGTCAAGGTAATTAGCCCGTAATCGATTCGCTCTCAGACGCGGATTATTTCGCCTGTTCCGGCCCCGGGGGGACCATCGAGCATGGCGGCGATTTCGCGGTAAACCCGCTCCGGCGGGATCTCATCGATCCGCCCGCTGACGGCGTAGAAGGCGCGGTGCCCGGCGCCGGGTGGTTTCCAACAGGCCGGATCACTCGTGGCGTGGAAGGAAAGGGTTGGCGTTCCTACAGCGGCGGCCAGGTGAAGTACCCCGGTATCGTTGCACACGAGCAGATCCGTGGCGTGGAGCACTCCGGCTACCCTCCGCAACGACATGGGCGGCACACTGCGCAGGGGCGTGGATGCCGCGTCGCACAGGGCGCGCAGCAGTGCTTCGTCCCCCGGTGCGGATATGACCAGGATCCGGGCGGAGAGTCGGGTGGCCAACTCGTCGCATACACGGGCCAGTTGCCCGACCGGATACCTCTTCCTCACGTCCCCGGTTCCGAAGTGGACGGCGACCACGGGGCCGCCGGGCGCGGTCGGACCTCCTGCCAGACCTTCGACTACTTCACGTCCTCCGGCCCGCTCATCCTCGGACATGGCATAACCGTAGGAAAGGTCTTCCGTATCCGCGCCGGCGTATCGGACCACGTCCAGGTTCCGCTGGATCTGGTGCCTGGGTTCGGGATCGACGGGTACGCTTACCGTGTAGAACGGATTATGATCGAGGTGATCGAAGGTGGGTGTCGCGGGTCCCATGACCACGGGGGCGCCCGAAAGCCAGGCGATCAGGTCGCTGGAGAGGGAATGGGATACCGTGTTGAACACGACGGCGAGGTCGATGGACCCGCGCATCAGGTCGACGAAAGAACGGATGTCTCCGGGTCGCCAGCGAAAACCGGATTCGTGGAAAACCAGGACCTGGTCCACGTCCGGATTGCCCTGGGCCACGGGATACAGGTAGGCGCGGACGACCAGGGTCAGGCGCGCATCGGGAAACCGCGCACGCAGCGCGCGGATCGCGGGGGTGGTCAGCAGGAAATCGCCGAACTGGTCATGCTGCCGGATGATCATGATCCGGTTGATGCCGTCCGGGTCGACCGTGCCGGGCGGCGCGCGGCGCTGTCCGAGGGGATGGCTTGCCAGCCATTTAAGCACGCGGGTCTTGAACCGCTTCTCGATAGGATACCACATCATCCACCGCCCGTTATTCCGCGACGGGTTCCTGGTCCCGGAACTGCAGGTTGTAGAGCTTCCGGTACAGGCCGTCTTCCCGGATCAGCGATCCGTGATCGCCGGTCTGCACGATACGGCCACGGTCGACCACGACCACCCGGTCCGCCTTCTGCACGGTCGACAGGCGATGGGCGATGACCAGGGCCGTCCTCCCCGCCATCAGCCGGTCGATGGCCTCCTGGACCAGCAGTTCGGACTCGGTATCCAGGCTGGAGGTGGCCTCGTCGAATATGAGGATCTGGGGATCCTTCAGGATGGCCCTTGCGATCGCGATGCGTTGACGCTGGCCCCCGGAGAGACGCACGCCGCGTTCCCCGAGATATGTTTCGTATCCATCGGGCAACTGGTCGATGAAGGCATCCGCGTTGGCGGCGGCCGCGGCGGATCGAATCCGGTCCACGGGCATGTCCTGCACGCCGTACGCGATATTGTTGCGGACCGTGTCGTTGAACAGGATCACGTCCTGTGTCACGATGCCCATCTTGTCCCGGAGGGACGCCACGGTGACCGAACGCAGGTCTTTCCCATCAATCTCGATACGCCCGCAGGTCGGGTCGTAAAACCGTGCGACGAGGTCAACCAGGGTGGACTTGCCTCCACCACTCGGTCCCACGAGGGCCACGGTCTCTCCCGATCGGACCACGAGATCGATATCCTCCAGGGCGGGTTCGGCGGACCTGTCGTACCGGAAGGCAACACGGTGGAACCTGATTTCCCGCCGCAGGTCGGGAAGCCGCTCCGCATCGGGCGCGTCCGTGATTTCGGGCGCCGTGTCCAGGATCGAAAACACGCGGTCGGCGGCCGCGATTCCCTCCTGGATCCGGTTGTGCACCTGTCCGAGTTCCTTGACCGGTTTCATCATGGAAAAGAGGGCGAGAAAGAAAGTCAGGAAATCTTCAGGAGCAAGCAGGCCGCCTTCGAGGACCTGCCGGCCGCCGTACCAGAGGATCGCCAGGCCGACGAAGCTGCCCAGGATCTCCGTGATGGGGCTGGCCAGGTTGTGCATGTGGGTCAGTCGAAGCAGCGTGGCGAAGTAATGCTGGGTCTGCCGCTTGAACTTGCCGATCTCGAAGGATTCCATGTTGAAGGCCTTGACCACCCGTACGCCGGCCACGGTCTCCTGGAGCGTCGAGGTCAGATCGGCCATGGCTTCCTGCGAGGTGGTGCTGCTCCGGCGCAGCCGCCTGCCCACCGTGGTGATGACGAGGACGCTGAAGGGAAGAAGCACCAGGGAGACCAGCGTCAATTGCCAGCTCAGGATCAAGAGGATCGCGAGGTAGACCACCACCAGCATAGGTTCCTTGATCAACGTCCCGAAGGCGGCGGAAACCGTCCCGTTGATCTTCATGACGTCGTAGGACACGCGGGAGATGAGCTCCCCCGTGCGTTCACGGTGGAA
>JAPOOT010000346.1 GCA_026713285.1 Gemmatimonadota bacterium
CCCGTCGCGGATAACGCCTGCGGCCTCCTGCAGAATGGCCTTGTCCGGTCGTACCGGATCGATGGCGAGTATCCTCATGGACTCGAACCCGATTGATCGGTTGAACCATCGTGACAAAACAATCGCGCCGGGTACCTCACCGGAGCATCCGGATATGGAATCCACCGGCCGGCCGGTGTGATCCAACTGATGGCCGGTACGATGCTAAGCCATCCTTCGCAGGCCCTTTTCGCCGATGTCCGTACGGAAATATCGTTGGTCGAACCGAATCCGGTCCACCGCGTCGTAGGCCCTGTCTATGGATCCCCTGAGATCGTCGGCCAGGGCCGTCACGCCCAGGATCCTGCCGCCGGCGGTCACCAGCTTGCCATCCCGCATGGCCGTATCGGCATGAAAGGCGAAGACATCATCCATTTCGTCCAGTAGATCCAGCCCGCGTATTTCCATCCCTGTCTCGTATGAGCCGGGATACCCACCGGAGGCCACCACGACACAGGTCGCGGCCTTCCGTTTCCAGGTCAGCGGCCCGGCGGGCAAGCTGCCTTCGCTGATCCCGACCGCCAGTTCCGCGAAGTCGTCCTCGAGAAGCGGCAGAATGACCTGGGCCTCGGGATCCCCGAAACGGCTGTTGAATTCGACGACCATCGGCCCCCCGCCGGTCATCATGATTCCGCAGTACAACACCCCCCTGAAGCGTCTGCCGCGACGCTTCATGCCCAGGACCGCGGGTTCGATGATCCGTTCCAGGATGTCCTTCAACGCACCCGCATCGATGACCGGGGCCGGCGCATACGCGCCCATGCCCCCGGTGTTCGGCCCCGCATCGCCGTCGTAGATCGGTTTGTGGTCCTGCGAGGGAACCAGCGGCATGACCCGTTCGCCGTCGGTAAGCGCGAACACGGACGCCTCCTCACCTTCCATGAAGGCCTCTACGACCACCTTGCGGCCCGCTTCGCCGAACTTTTTTTCGGTCATAATGCCGTCAAGCGCCTTCATGGCTTCCTCGACGGTGCGGCAAACCAGCGCGCCCTTGCCGGCGGCCAGCCCATCTGCCTTGACGACGATCGGCGCGCCCAGTTCATTCACGTACGCACGCGCTTTTGCCACGTCTGAAAAAACCTCGAAAGCGGCCGTAGGTATTCCTTCTTCCCGCATCATCCGCTTGGAGAATACCTTGCTCCATTCGATTTCGGCGGCCGCCCGCGTCGGACCAAAGGCCCTGATGCCCAGGCTTTCCACGGCGTCGACCACGCCGGCTTCCAGCGCGCCGTCGGGCCCCACCACCACCAGGTCAACGCCGTTGTCACGGGCAAAACCGGCGATTCCGCGCGCGTCTTCCGGTGCGATGGACAGGCATTCTCCGATGGCGGCGATACCCGGATTACCCGGCGCCGCGTACAGATTGTCTACGAGGGCGGAGCGCCGGAGCGCCCAGGCCAGCGTGTGTTCTCTTCCACCCTTGCCGACGACCAGAACGTTCATGGAGTCTCCGGATTATGTAACTGCGGTCACGCGATCGTAAGAACCTGAGAACGTGAACTTCGAGTACCGGGGAACGGGAACTTCCAGTACCTATTAACCTACAGTACCGATTCGATCCGGTTCGCGCGAGTTGAACACGTACCGCTCGATTGCATCCGGATTCCGAATGGGTTTACGGTGAAACCAAATCCGGAGCGCATGCGTTCTTACCATTGTCATTAAGGAATAGCAATAAAGGAACGAGTGCGTCTATCTATTATGAATACTCGTAAGTTTGACGGAAATGAATACCCGTATTTTGAAGGAATCCGGGGTGATCGCGATGCCGGATGGAAGCCACCCGGATACCAGGTTTTGTGACGATCTGCGAGATCGCCAAAGTTAAAGAAATACGAAGGAAGTGTCAAGGCGGGAACTTAAAAACACTGCCGCGAAATGCCCCGAAAACCATTGACACGAAACATCTTCGCGTTAGTATTGTCTAGTGTTTCGAAAACGATATACACACGCCCCCGAATGAATCCGAAAAGACGTTTCCGGTGCGAGACCGTTTACATCCCGGGAAGAAGACCGGGACGAAGGAGTAAGGCCTTATGTCGATCATGAAGAGACCGAAATACCTGATCCTGCTGGTTTTTGTAGCGGTCGGATCGTTCCTGCTGGGCAGTACGGCGGACAGGACGATACACGCGGCGGACAACATCTACTCGAGCACCAAGCTGCTGATGGGCGTGCTCAGTCTGGTCAACGACAACTATGTGGAGGAAGTAGAGCCCAGTGAGTTGATCTACGCCGCAATCGACGGTATGCTCGAAGTGCTCGATCCTCATTCCAGTTTCCTGAGCAAGGAAACCTTCGCCGAAATGGGAGAACGCTTCAGCGGGAATTTCTACGGCATCGGGATCGAGTTCGACGTGCTGGACGGATTCCTGTACGTGATTTCCGTGATCGACGAATCGCCATCGGAAGCCGTTGGCCTCCAGTCCGGCGATCGCATTGTTCGGATCGACGGTGAATCGGCGATAGGCATCAAGCATGACGAGGTCCGACATAAATTGCGTGGGGAGAAAGGAACCAGGGTGGACGTAACTATCGAACGGACCGGAGTCGACGAGCGGTTCGACGTAACGATCACCCGCGATCGGATTCCCATTCGCAGTGTTCGGACGTCCATCATGCTGGAAGACCAAACCGGATACATCCAGTTGATCCGGTTCGCCAAGACCACTTCGCGGGAACTCGAGACTGCCCTGGACAAGCTTCAACAAGACGGCATGGAGCGGCTGATACTCGACCTGAGAGGCAATTCCGGAGGCTACCTGGACCAGGCGGTGGCCGTATCGAGCAAGTTCATTCCCGAAGGCCGCGTTATCGTTAAAACCATGGGCAGGAACCGGACTTCCAACCAGACGTTTCAATCTCTTAGCGGAGTGCGCCACCGCGACATGCCCCTGGTGATCCTGCTGGACCATCGCTCCGCCTCCGCATCCGAAATCGTGGCCGGCGCCGTTCAGGACTGGGACCGGGGCGTGATTGCCGGAACCCGCAGTTTCGGCAAGGGTCTCGTACAGACTCTGTTCGCGGAACCTCAACTGGCGGACGGTTCCGCGCTAAAACTGACGACGGCCCGATATTACACCCCAAGCGGTCGCATGATCCAACGGGACTATAAGAACAAATCCTACCAGGAGTACATCGAAGGCTCGTTCAGCGAATCCGGCGAGGCGGAGACGGGGGAGGATTCCGCTTCGGCATCGGACCACCCTGACCGCCCTGAATACGTCACCGCCGCCGGGCGTACAGTCTACGGAGATGGCGGTATTTCTCCCGATGTCGTTATCAAGACGCCGAAACGCCAGTACCCCTTCGTTATTGGCAAGTACAGGGGCTGGATGCCTTTCGACCGGGCCTGTTTCGAATTCGCCAATACCTACGGCGTGACCCGGCCCGACCTCAGGGACGACTTCGACACCTTCCTGAACGAGTTTCAGGTCGACGAAGCCATGTTGGAAGCGTTCAAGGCCCAGGTTCGGGAGTCCGGGATATCCTTCTCCGACGATGAATTCAGCGCCGATCTGGACGTCATCGAACTCCAGTTGAAACGGGCCCTTGCCCGGAATCTCTGGGGTGACGAGGAAGCCAGCCGCGTAGCCGCGGCCGGAGACGAACAACTCCAGCGGGCCCTTCGGTTGTTCAATTCTCACGAGATGCTGGTTCAGCACTAACGAGTTTCTATAAGGGACCCGCGGACCGCGGAATAACAAGACCACGCCGGAGAACGCCAAGGATTGACCGTGCCGAGTAAAACCTCCCTTTCCGCCTGGCACGCGCTGCGGGACCGGCTCCACGAACTTCGAATCCGCAGCCGTTGGGTCGTCATCGCCGAAGGCTTGTTCATCACCGGCGCGCTGATCTGCGTCCTCGCGCTTTCCCTCGCCACGCTCGAATCCTACCTCTACCTCGACCCGGTGGTTAGGCTGGTACTGATCTCGGCGAGTTTCCTGCTCCTGACGGCAGTGCCGGTCCGGCGATATCTGCATCGTTTGAGACGCGGTTTTTCCGACGAGGACCTCGCGCGGCAGGTCGATTCCCAGTATCCTGAGTTGAACGACCGGGTCACCGTGGCCCTGCAACTCTCCCGGCAGCGGGAAGAGGGATCCAACGCCTCGCCCGCGCTCCTGGACGCGGCCGTTACGGATGCCGCAAAATACACCCGGACGGTGGATTTCAAAGAAGCGGATCAAAGATTCCGCATCGCCCCGGCCGCCAGGAGATTCGGTCTTTCCGCG
>JAPOOT010000297.1 GCA_026713285.1 Gemmatimonadota bacterium
ATTCGACGTACTGCGCGAATTGAAAGCGCAGGGCGTGGTAAAGAACATCGGACTCGGCGCCCGGTCCGATGACTGGCACGTCCGGCTGATCGACGAAGGCATTTGCGATGTGTCCCTGACCTTCCTGGACTACACCCTGGTCAACCAGTCTGCCGCCGCAACCATTTTCCCATCGGCCAGAAAGCGCAAGACTGGAGTAATCCTGGCCAGTGTGCAGGGCATGGGACTGCTGACCGGATCGGAACCCGATCCAGATCGGGAGCGGGGCATGCATCCCGGGTCCGAGCCGAGGGCGCACGGGATCTGGACCTGGTGCCGCGAGCACGGCGTCAACATCCGCCACCTGGCCATCCAGTTCTGTCTGGCGGCGCCGGTGGACAGCGTGGTCATGTTCGGCCCGGCTTCTGTCCGGCACGTGCACGATGCGTACGAGGCCGCCACGGAAACCATTCCACCCGAAATGTGGGAGAAACTCGAGCACGATTTCGGCATCCGGCCCGGGATGGGTGACGGGCCGTCTTAACTACTGCAAAGTTCTTCAACTGTAACACGCTCATCATGAGGCAATCTCCACCTCGTCCATTCCTGGCGCCGGCATCACACGGAACCCGGTCCGCATGTCCTCCAATCCTGGCGCCAGCATCTCACGGAACCCGGCTCCCATGTCCTCACTGACCTTCTCGCCCCGCGTACCCGTCATCGACGCGAATGTATGCGTGGGCAATCACCATACCGGACCATCGCCCTGCAAAAATCCCGTACATCTTCTCGGCGAAATGGATTTTCACGGCGTCCGGCGCGCCGTGATCTACCACGCCCAGGGAGAGCAGATCAGTCCGACCGACGGCAACATGCACCTGGAAGACTGGCTCGACGCGGATGAAAGGCTCATCCCGCAATGGTCCGTCGCGCCGGTGGAAACATCCATGCGGCAGATCACCGAACTTCACCGCCGGGGCCGGGTGAGATCCGCCCGCCTGCACGATTGCCAATCCGCCGGACTTCCTTTTCTTCCTTGGGGTTACGACGATTTGCTGTCCTTTCTTTCGAGTAAGGGGATTCCGCTCTGGATCCCGTTGATGGACGTGGAAACGGACCACCTGGTCACGACGCTGAAGGCCTATCCGGACCTGTGTACGGTGCTCATCGGTGCGCATTACACCCACGCGCTGGTCGTACGGGGGTTGCTGGAAGCCAGTTCCAACACCATGCTGGAACTCAGCCGCTATGAACCCATCGGCGAAGTGGAGGCGCTCGTGGATCGTTTCGGTGCGGATCGATTCGTATACGGGTCCTGGTATCCAAGGTACGCCATGGGGCCGATCCTGTTCTATCTGCATCACACGCGCATCAGCGAGGATGATCTCGCCCGTATCTGCGCCGGAAACGTCGAGCGGCTGCTCGGACTCGCGGAGGGGTCATGATAGACGGCACGAGGGTGATCGACTACCACGGTCACGTGGGCAGATGGGAACGTTACGGCATGGTGGACGATCCGGAGCTCATCCTGGGGGCCATGGATGCCGTCGGAATCGATATCGCGTGCCTGTTCCACATATTCCATCCGGACGGCACGACGGGCAACGATCTGACCGCGCAATTCGTCGCCCGGAACCCGGACCGCTTCGTGGGCTTCGCCTACGTGTCCCCTACCATGCCCGACCTCATGGTCCCCGAACTGGAAAGGGCGATCGACAAGCTGGGGTTTCCGGCCATCAAGCTCTACCCGCCCTATACGCCCTGGCCCTTCAACGAGGAACCATGGCATCCGATCTATGAATTCGCCCAGGACCGGGGCCTGGCCATCATCTTCCATACGGACCATTTCATCAACAGCCGTCCCCGTTACTTCGAAGACCTCGCGCCGGCCTACCCACGGGTGAATTTCGTTTCCGCGCACTGCGGCAACGTGCCTGAAGCACGCGCGGAAGCCATCGCCGCCGCGCAGAAATTCCCGAATGTCTACCTGGAGACCTGTTCGACCTACCGGACGCCCGGCGTGATCGAAGAGCTGGTGGAAAAGGGCGGGGCGGACCGCGTGCTGTACGGATCGGACATGCCCCTGATGGATCCGAGGCCGCAGATAGGAAAGATCATCACCGCCCGGATCTCAAACGAGGCGAAACGCATGGCGCTGGGCGAGAACGCGGCCCGGCTGCTGGGCATATAGGCCATCCGACTATCCTTCTGATTCTGACCGAACACCCTCGACCTGGAGGTTTGCGTGATTCTCGGCCAAGCTGAACTGCACAACGTACACGAATTGTTGGACGATCCCGGAGGACAGGGCAGCATCTGTTGCCGCGTACCGAACGACCTGCGCGTGACGTTAAACGAATCGGCGAAGAACAACGCGCTGCAGGCAACGGGGTGCGAAATCCGGTTCAACCTGGAGGGGCCACGGGCAGTCATCACGCTCCAGAGCCCTGAAGGTCCGACGCTTGCGGAAGTATACCAGGGCGATTTCTTCAGCGCCCTGCATATCGTCGACGCAACGCCGACGCGGATTGTCGTGGAACGTCCGGAGTCCGAGCCGGAGATGCGACAGGTTACTCCGTCCAACGCGCGCTTCGACACCGGCCTTACCCGCGTAGTCCTGCCGTGGCGGCCCGCCGTCCGGCTGATCTCCATCGAGGGCGAGACATCGCTGCCGGGATCTCAACAGTCGCCGGACACCCGCTACCTCGCCTACGGTTCGTCGATCACCCACGGCAGCACGGCCGTGCGGCCCACGGGCACGTACCCCGCCCGTACCGCCGAACTGCTCGGCACCGACCTGTTCAACCTGGGCTTCGGCGGAGGCGCCCACATGGAAGCGGGCATGGCGGATTACATCGCCGGGCGAGAGGATTGGCACGTCGCGACGCTGGAAATGGGCATCAATGTCGTCCAATCATTCAGTGTGGATGAGTTTCACCGTCGTGTCGAGTACTTCGTAACGACCATTGCGGACGCCCATCCCGACGACTGGATCTTCTGCATTGACATCTTCCCGTGCCGCTATGATTTTACGGGCGTCGAAAAGTGCGAGACTTTCCGGTCCATCGTGGCGGAGCGGGTCCGGCAACTGGACCGACCGAAGCTGGTGCACGTTCCTGGAGACGCCATGCTTCGGTCAATCAACGGTCTTACGGTGGATCTCGTGCACCCGGCCCCCGGTGGGTTCGAGGAGATGGCGCGGAACCTGTCGGACATCATCAGTACACATCGGAAATAGTCGGTAACTGCGTGTAACCGGCAGCGATCCTTTCATCATCCAGTATACCAAAGGGGAAACAAATGGAAACCATCCGGGTAGGCGTGGTCGGCGCAGGCACCAATACCGTCGCCATGCATATACCGAAACTCCAGGCCATCGAAGGGGTGGAGATCGTCAGCGTCTGCAACCGCAGCCGCGCGTCCTCGGAACGCGTGGCCGCGCAGTTCGGCATACCGACCGTCTACGAGACATGGACCGAACTGATCGAGGCCGACGATACCGATGCCATCGTCGTCGGCACCTGGCCCTACCTCCACTGCGCCACCACCCTGGCGGCCCTGGCAAACGGCAAGCACATCCTGTGCGAGGCGCGCATGGCCATGAACCTCGAAGAGGCCCAGCTCATGCACGACGCTTCGCAGAGCAACCCGGACCTCGTCGCCCAAATCGTGCCTTCACCCATGACGCTCTGGGCCGACAAGACCATTCAGCGCCTGATCGCGGAAGGCTACGCGGGCGACTTGCTCAGCGTGGAACTTCGCTCCTCCGGCAGCGACTTCATCGACCGCGACGGGCCCATGCACTGGCGGCAGAACGTCGATTTCAGCGGAATGAACATCATGACCATGGGCATCTGGTACGAGGCCATGCGACGCTGGGTAGGGGATCCACTGTCGGTGTACGCCCAGGGAAAGACCTTCACGAAGATGCGGCGCGATGCCGATACGGGTGTGATGCGCGCCGTAAAGGTGCCGGAGCATATAGACATCGTGATGGACCTGATTTGCGGCGCGTCGGCCTATGTCAAGATTTCAACGGTCCAGGGACTCGCCGACGAAAGCGAAGCCACGATCTATGGCAGCGAAGGAACGATCCGGATGGGCGAAGGGAAAATCTACGGGGCGCAACGTGGAGACGACACCCTGGCCGAGATTGAAATACGTCCCGAAGACCACGCGGAATGGCGGGTGGAAGAGGAATTCGTCAATGCCATCCGCGGTCTCGAAAAGGTTTCCCACACGCCTTTCGACATAGGCGTCAAGTACATGGAATTCACCGAGGCGGTGACCCGCAGCATGGCGGAGGGCAAGGCCATAGCCCTGCCGCTCTAGGCGGGCAATGACCCGCGCACCGGGGAAACTGCACGCGCAATTTTCAATTTGAAACTGAATTGCGGCTTACATGACCTGGCAAGTGGGGTTACGGTGAGGTGACAAGGTCTACGTAGGCCAGGACCGCGTCGATCAAATCCTGCGGGGCCGATTCGTTCACGACGGTGAAATCCGCCATGGCGATGGGACCGCCCTTCTCGATGTTCTCGATCTCGGCGTGGTCCCGCATCCGCGCCTCGTTCGCCGTGAGGGGACGCATGAGGTAATGCGGGTCGGTCCGCGCGTCGTGCACGCGGTTTTCCAGGCGGGCGTAACGGGTCTTCGGAGAGGAGGCGACGGCCACCACGTGGACCCGGTCGCCGTAGGTTTCTTTCAGGATCTTGTGCTCCGACCAGGAATAGAGTCCGTCGATCACCACGTGACCTTGTTTCAGGCCTTCTTCGATGGCGGGCAGCGAAAGCGTCGCGAATGCGCCCATCCCGTGGCCGCGCCGTAAGCGTTCCCGCATCTCCTTTTCGTTCTCCGGATTCACTTCACGGCCTTCTTCCCTGAGCCGGTCGATCGTTACCTGGCCGAAACGGATATGGCGCCAGCCCCGGTCTACCAGGCATTCGGCGGCCGTCGACTTGCCCGATCCGGTCATGCCTACAATGGCGACGATGAAGTGCATTTCGAGTCCGGCCGTTTTCAGTGTAGGAGTCGGAAGCCGAGGGGTCCCGGGGATCGATCCTCCTCCCCGGTCCATGATAAAAACCGGGCTGAATATACAGTTTTCTCGAGGCCCTGTCAAAGTGGATGTGCGCGGGGTATATTGTCCTTGACGATGTACCCGCTGCCGGTTTGTATTAAGACGCTTCTCTTCTTCTGAAACACCGAAATCCCTGCGCATGGCGGCAACGGAGGCATAGCATGGCTGAACAAGTACCGGAGCGCGTCGGAAGTCGATTCCAGCTCGAGACCGAACTGTCTCGGGATCTCGGTCTGGTCGCGGCCACGACGATCATCGTCGGCGGCATCATCGGATCTGGGATATTCGCCGCGCCTGCGGGCATCGCGGCCGTGCTGGGATCACCGTCGCTGTTCCTCCTCGTCTGGGTGATCGGCGGGCTGCTCTGCTTCTCAGGCGCCCTGTGTTTCGCTGAACTGGGCGCAATGATGCCCCGCACGGGCGGGATCATCGTGTACCTGCGCGAGTCCTACCCGCCTTTCGTACCCTTCCTTTACGGTTGGACGGAGACCGCCGTGATCTGTCCCGGCGCCCTGGCCGCCGTCTCCATGATCTGCACTTCGTACGTCGGTTATTTCATCCCGGAAATCTCGCTGGAGAACGTCCTTATTCAGGCCGGACCGCTCATGGTATCGACGCAGCACCTGGCCATTTTCGCCGTCCTGGGGCTGCTGTGCGCCGTTAACTACGCAGGCGTGCGTTTCGGCGGCATCATTTCCAACCTTTCCACCTTCGCCAAGGTCGCGGCACTACTCGCACTGGTGTGCCTGGCCCTGATTGTCGGCGGATCCGCGGAGAATTTCTCCACGCCGTCGGCCACAGGCAGGGAAATGAGCCTGTTCGGCGCGCTGGGCACGGCCATGGTCGGCATCCTGTTCTCGTATAACGGCTGGTACAATACGAACAATGTCGCGGGCGAGGTGAAGGATCCGCGGCGGGTACTGCCCCTGGCCATCATCATCGGCCTGAGCCTGTGCATGCTGGTCTACCTGGCGGTCAACTGGGCGTACCTGTACGTCATGAATATCGACGAGATCGCCGGGTCGAACCAGATTGCGGCCGAGGTTGCGGAAAGGTTGATCGGTCCGGTGGGCGGGTCGCTCACCTCGCTTGCGGTCATCGTGGCCACCTTCGGAACGCTCAATGCCAACATCATCTACATGCCGCGTATCACCTACGGCATGGCCCGCGAGCGCCTGTTCTTCAGCTGGCTCACTCGCGTGCATCCCAGGTTCCGCACACCATCGAGAACGATTACGACGCTGACCGTCCTGGGGATGATCTGGAGCCTCGTCGGGAACTTCATGGAAATCATCATGGCCGTGATGTACGTGCTGTTCGTGTTCTACGTGCTGACCGTTATCGCCGTGTTCATCCTGCGCCGCAAGTATCCCGACGAGCCGCGGCCGTTCAAGGTGTGGGGCTATCCCGTCACGCCGCTGTTCTTTATCGTCGTTTCCCTCGGATACATCGCATCGACGGTTCTTTTCAGTTTCAGCGAAGCGCTTCCGGGGATCATCGTGCTGCTCCTCGGAGCGCCCGTTTACCTGCTCTGGTTCCGCAGGCAGGTGATTCATGAATAGCCATCAGATTCAGGAGTGGAGGAGTTTCAGATGCCCAGTATGAACGGCGGCGAAGCACTGGTCAGGTCGCTGCATTTACATGGTGTGGAAGTCGTATTCGGTCTGCCGGGCGCCGGTCAGTATGAAGCCATCGACGCGATCTACCGGCAGGAAGGCATGCGGTACATCACGACACGCAACGAACAGGCGATCAGCTACATGGCCGACGGATACGCCCGCGTGAGCGGCAAGCCAGGCGTGGGCATCGCGGTCGAAGGGCCTGGTTTCTTCAACACGACGGCCGGACTGGCCACCGCCTTCGCCCAATCGTCCCCCGTGCTGCTCATCACGGGAGACCATCACGGCGTGTCCGTACCCGGCCGGCCCAGGCATGACAGCCTGGACGAGTACGGGGCCTATTCGAAATGGGCGGGACGGGCCGAAACCCCTGCAGACATCCCCGGCCTGGTTCGGGAAGCATTCAGGCACCTGAACACGCCGCGTAAGCGCCCGGTCATCCTCGAGATAGGCCCCGATGTATTCCGGGCCGAAGCGTCGGTGGATTTACTGGAAGCCGAGACCCGTTCACCCGCGGCGGGCGATACGGGACAACTGGAGCGCGCGGCCAGGCTGCTTGCGGAATCGAAACGGCCGATGATCTGGGTCGGCGCCGGAGCGTCCGATGGCGCGCCGCTGGTCAGGAAGATCGCGGAACACCTGGGCAGTCCGGTCGTCAGCAGCCGCAGCGGCAAGGGCATCCTTTCGGCGCGGCATCCCCTTTCGCTGGGAATGTTCGAGGCGCGCTTCAAGCCGCTCAAAGACCGCGTGGACGAATGCGACGTGATCCTGGCCGTGGGCACGGCGACCGACATGAGCGGGCGCCTGGATGCGCAGTCGGTGATCCGGATCGATGACGATCCCGACGAAATCGGCCTGGACGGTGCCCAAACGCTCGGCATCCAGGGCGACGCCGCGATGAGTCTTGAGGTCCTGTACCATAGGCTTTCGGGCCTGTGCGATCCCAGGGCCAACGTCACCGAGGACATCCAGGCGGTCAATACCCACCGGTTCGGTCCCGGGGAACAGCTCCAGCCCCAGGGCGCTTTTATGGACGCCATGCGGGCGGCCATCCCGGACGACGGGATCCTCGTGGGCGGGATGAACCAGATGGGGTATTACAGCCGGAATTACTACCACGCCTATTCGCCCCGTGGATACCAGACTTCCTCGCATCACGGCACGCTGGGCAGCGTGTTTCCCGTGGGTATCGGTCTCAAGATCGGGCGGCCCGACCGCGCGGTCGTCGTAGTTTCCGGCGACGGGGGCATCCTCTACAACCTCCAGGAACTCGCCACGGCCGTGAAGTACGGCGTAAACGTCGTGACCGTCGTGTTCAACGACAACGCCTACGGCAACGTATGGCGGGCTCAGGTGGAGGAATTCGGTGGCCATGTCATCGGCACCGAACTCCACAATCCCGATTTCGTCAAGCTGGCCGAAGCCTATGGGGCAAGGGGCGTGCTCGCGGAGGACGCCGCGCAGTTGGAAGCGGCAGTCCGCGAAGCCGTATCGGCGGACGCCCCCACGGTGATCGAGGTGCCGGTCGGCCCCTGGGAGAGAAGGTACTAGCCGGGGAGGCCGTGTACGTCGGGAATAACCGGATCAGGACCGGGAGATCGG
>JAPOOT010000469.1 GCA_026713285.1 Gemmatimonadota bacterium
GATCCGGTCGATTCCCTCGGCCGTGGTCAGGTCCCCTGCCGTCGCCAACGTTTCGACGCCCTTTTGCGAGACTTCCCGTTCGGTCTCAAGCAGCCGCTCTTCCCCCCTGGCACTCAGGCTGACGTGGCATCCCTCGTCCGCGAAGCCCAGGGCGATCGATCGTCCGATGCCCCGGCTCGAGCCGGTAACCAGGGCGACTTTGTCCTTCAGACCCAGATCCATTGGAATCCCTTTCGTTAGTGTCCTTTTCGTTGGTGTCCTTGGGCTGGCAGTGTACTCTGGCCGATAGTGACCGCGGGTCGACTGCCTGGCGCGAACCGCCGGTAGCGACCACGCACAGGCCGACCGCCTGGAGCGAACCACCGGCAGCGATCCGCTTTCAGCGTTTCTCCTAGTCGACCGGTTCGAACAGAATCTTCATGCCTTCTTTGTTTAAAAGCCGACGGAACGCGTTCTCCCACTCGAATAAAGGAACCACGTCCGACACAATTGGTTCCAGTTCGATCCTGCGCTGGTCCAGCATCACCATGGTTCGGTCCCATGCATCCAGGGACCCGGCGAAGGAGGTCCGTATATCTATTTCCTTCAGCTCCGCGGGGAAGAAGTCCACCTCGAACGGGCCGCCATGCAGTCCGATCTGCATAATGGTGCCCTGCTTTCTCACCAGTTCGATGGCGGATCGTGTGGCCGCCGCCGACCCTGAACATTCGTATATCACGTCGGCGCCGTAACCCTGGGTCCGATCCCTGACGAGTCCAAGCAGGTCGACCTCGTCGATGTTGACGGTCTCGTCCGCCCAGCGCGCGCCGAGTTCGAGCCTCTCCCCATCTTCCGAGGTGCCGGTCAGGATGACATACGCACCTTCCGCCTTCGCTACCTGCGTCGTCAACATGCCGATGGGACCCGGTCCCGTCACCACCGCCACGTCACCGGCGGTAACGGACGTGCGTATGGAGACGGCCTTGACGCAACAGCACAAGGGTTCGCTCAACGCGCCGATGGTGAGGTCCAGGTGTTCCGGAATCCTCCGCAGCGCCCAGGCCGGCATGACCACGTACTTCGTAAATACGCCATGCACGCCGCTGCCGATGGACAGGCGGCTGTCGCACAGGCTGTGCTGCCCCGCCGTACAGTACCTGCACACGCCGCAGACGACGGTGGTCGGTATGCCGGTCACCGCGTCGCCCGGCCGGTATTCGTCCGTGCCCGCCACCTCGTCCACGATGCCGGAGAACTCGTGGCCCATGATCACGGGCGGATTGTATGGGTATTCGTCCTTGTAAATATGGATATCGGTGCCGCAGATCCCCGCGGCCCGGATTTCCACCCGGACTTCCCCGGACTTGAGCTCCGGAACCGGCAACTCCCGGACTTCCATGTTGACCGGTCCGTAATCGTATTTGACCAGTCCTTTCATCGTCGGATCTCCGCTCCAGCGTTCGTCATCGACAAGGAAGGTTTGAATATAGGGCGGCAGGTATTGCATGACAAGATCAATCAAAGCCGGACTGCCGCAATAAGCCGTTGACAATCCGACAGGCGCATTCTTATGTTGAGCACGGACCGGAATCAGGCTCCAGCCCCCGTAGCTCAGAGGATAGAGCAGCGGTTTCCTAAACCGTTGGTCGGGTGTTCGACTCACCCCGGGGGTATTCCCGGTCCCCGCCTGTTTTCACC
>JAPOOT010000293.1 GCA_026713285.1 Gemmatimonadota bacterium
GATCCGGTCGATTCCCTCGGCCGTGGTCAGGTCCCCTGCCGTCGCCAACGTTTCGACGCCCTTTTGCGAGACTTCCCGTTCGGTCTCAAGCAGCCGCTCTTCCCCCCTGGCACTCAGGCTGACGTGGCATCCCTCGTCCGCAAAGCCCAGGGCGATCGATCGTCCGATGCCCCGGCTCGAGCCGGTTACCAGGGCGACTTTGTCCTTCAGGCCCAGATCCATTGGATTCCCTTTCGTTGGTGTCCGTTACGTTGGTGTCCTCTGGTCGGCAGCGTTTCCCTAGTCGACCGGTTCGAACAGTATCTTCATGCCTTCTTTGTTTAAGAGCCGACGGAACGCGTTCTCCCACTCGTATAAAGGAACCACGTCCGACACGATTGGTTCCAGTTCGATCCTGCGCTGGTCCAGCATCACCATGGTGCGGTCCCAGGCATCCAGGGACCCGGCGAAGGAGGTCCGTATATCGATTTCCTTCAGCTCCGCAGGGAAGAAATCCACCTCGAACGGGCCGCCATGCAGTCCGATCTGCATAATGGTACCCTGCTTTCTCACCAGTTCGATGGCTGATCGTGTTGCCGCCGCCGACCCCGAACATTCGTATACCAGGTCGGCGCCGTAACCCTGGGTCCGATCCCTGACGAGTTCGAGCAGGTCGACCTCGTCGATGTTGACGGTCTCGTCTGCCCAGCGCGCGCCGAGTTCGAGCCTCTCCCTATCTTCCGAGGTGCCGGTCAGGATGACGTACGCGCCTTCCGCCTTCGCCACCTGCGTCGTCAACATGCCGATGGGCCCAGGTCCCGTCACCACCGCCACGTCACCTGCGGTAACGTCCGTGCGTATGGAGACGGCCTTGACGCAACAGCACAAGGGTTCGCTCAACGCGCCGATGGTGAGGTCCAGGTGTTCCGGAATCCTCCGCAGCGCCCAGGCCGGCATGGCCACGTACTTCGTAAATACACCATGCACGCCGCTGCCGATGGACAGGCGGCTGTCGCACAGACTGTGCTGCCCCGCCGTACAGTACCTGCACACGCCACAGACGACGGTGGTCGGTATGCCGGTCACCGCGTCGCCCGGACGGTATTCGTCCGTGTCCGCTACCTCGTCCACGATGCCGGAGAACTCGTGGCCCATGATCACGGGCGGATTGTAGGGGTATTCGTCCTTGTATATGTGGATATCGGTGCCGCAGATCCCCGCGGCCCGGATTTCCACCCGGACTTCCCCGGATTTCAGCTCCGGAACCGGCAACTCCCGGACTTCCATGTTGACCGGTCCGTGGTCGTATTTGACCAGTCCTTTCATCCTCGGTTCTCCGCTTCAGCGTACGTCGTCGATAAGGGCGGTTTGAATATAGGGCGGCGGATTTTGGATGACAAGATCAATCCATGACGGACTGCCGCAATAAGCCGTTGACAATCCGGCAGGCGCATTCTTATGTTGAGCACGGACCGGAATCAGGCTCCAGCCCCCGTAGCTCAGAGGATAGAGCAGCGGTTTCCTAAACCGTTGGTCGGGTGTTCGACTCACCCCGGGGGTATTCCCGGTCCCCGCCTGTTTTCACC
>JAPOOT010000244.1 GCA_026713285.1 Gemmatimonadota bacterium
CATAGACGGCGTAAAACCCTATAATACGCATGTTGTCCGGCCCGGCGCGTAAGTAAGAAGCGTACGCAAGAATGGCCGAAGCGGGACAACGCTTATCTAACAGGGAAACCAGGCAACAACGGCAGCATCCGGAAGAAGATCGGACCTGGGAAAGTATGTCGCGCAGGGAGTAGATCACTCCCCCGTTCATGAGGAAGGCCAGACGATGTCCGAAGCATCCGCCCCATCCACAGAAACCATGGAATTCAAGAGCGAGTTGAGGCAGATCCTCCACCTGATTACCCACTCGCTTTATTCTCACAAGGAGATCTTCCTCCGCGAGTTGATCAGCAACGCCAGCGACGCGATCAACAAGATACGGTTCAATTCCATCAACAACAGCGATCTGTTGGATGGCGACACCGAGTGGAAAATCAGGCTGATCGTCGACAAGGACAAGAAAACCCTTACGGTTTCCGATAACGGCGCGGGGATGTCCCGCGATACCATCATCGATCAACTGGGTACGATCGCAAAGTCCGGGACGAAGGCGTTCATCGAGACCCTGCAGCAGGCCGACGAGGCCAGCCGGCCCGAACTGATCGGCCAGTTTGGCGTGGGGTTCTACTCCGCCTTCATGGTGGCCGACCGGGTCACGGTCGTTTCCCGTCTGGCCGGGGATCCGGTGGACCAGGGCGTGCGCTGGGTCTCCGCGGGAGAAGGCGATTTCACGGTCAAGATCGTGGATAAGGAGTCCCACGGCACCGACGTCACGCTCCATCTCAAGGAGGACGAGCAGGAGTTCCTTGAGGAGTGGCGGCTCCGGCAGGTCGTCAAGGAGTTCTCCGATTTCATCGAGTACCCGGTCGTCATGGACGTGGAACGGAACGAACCGGTCGAAGGGGAGGACGAAAAGACCGAGGCTGTGATCCGGGAGGAGACGCTCAACTCCATGAAGGCGCTCTGGCTGCGGTCTAAGGACGAAATCGAAGCGGACGAATACAACGCCTTCTACCGCCAGATCTCCCACGATTACGGCGACCCGGCGAAGGTGATCCATTATGCGGCCGAAGGGCTGACGGAATTCAAGGTGCTGCTCTTCATCCCGGCCAAGCGTCCCTTCGACATGATGTTCGGCGATCCCAAGGTAGGGCCCAGACTGTACGTGCAGCGGGTACAGATCATGGAAAACTGCGAGGAAATGCTTCCGCCCTACCTGCGCTTCATCAAGGGCGTGGTGGACTGCGCCGACCTGCCCCTCAACGTCTCTCGCGAGATCCTGCAGCAGAATCCCATACTGGACCGCATCCGCAAGAACATCGTAAAGCGGATCTTCACCACGCTGGAGGAGATGAAGAAGGATGAGTTCGACAAGTACGTGGATTTCTTCAAAGAGCTGGGATTGATCCTCAAGGAAGGGATGGCGCAGGACTTTGAAAACCGGGATACCCTCACCTCGCTTGCAGTTTACGAGTCCATGAACACCGAGGCCGGGAAGTACATTTCCATGGATGAATACGTCGACCAGATGCCGCCCGACCAGGAAGAGATCTACTACCTGATCGGCGAGCATCGCGGCATGCTCGAAAGGACGCCGTACCTGGAGGTCTTCCGGGACCGCGGCTGGAACGTCCTCTTCATGACGGATCCCATCGACGAATTCGTCATGTCTTCGGTGACCGAATACCGCGATAAGAAGTACAAGGCGGCCAACAAGGGCGACATTGCGGCCGACGAATCCGCCAAGGCCCGCGCGGAGGACGACGAAAAGACCTTCAAGGCCCTGATCGAAACGCTGAAAGGCAAGATATCGGACGTGCAGGATATCCGGTTGTCGACCCGTCTCAAGGACAGCGCATCCTGCCTGGTGGCCGACGAAGGCGCCATGAGCGCACACATGGAACGGCTCATGCAGCGCATGGGCGAAGGCGAGGGCCAGGATTCGAAGCGCATCCTGGAACTCAACGCCGGCCATCCCGTTGTCCAGGGACTGCAGAAGCTGCACGACAGCGACAGCAGCGACGTGCGCGTGGAATCCATCGGCCGCCTCCTTTACGAACAGGCCGTCGTGGCCGAGGGATCCAAGCTCGATGACCCCGTGGGATTCGCGGGCCGGATCAACGAGTTGCTTGTGAAGGAGCTGATCCGGGTTTAGAGGTCGGGAGACCAGGATAGCCGGCGTTTCCCATGGCACGCGCGGCAGGTACGGCACTGAAGGCATGGCACGCACGTCCCGCAGGCACGGCAGGCACGCGTGGCACCCACGGCAACAGCACGCGCGGCCGGTCGGCACGAGGTCACGGACCGCCGTATTTCAAGCTGTCATCAAACCATTGGCATCTTCAGGTAGCTGTCATTATGCGCGTACCCGTAATACTGGTATCGATACTTGCACTGGTCTCCTGCGGCGAGAGTGAACGCGAAGCCGAACAACCCGAGGCAGGGGGACGCGTAAACTCGATCGGCGTGGTCCTCCCGGATGACGCGGTGGACGCCTCCCGCCAGGTGCTGCGCTCCATGAGTCCCGAGCCCAAGAGCCTGGACCCCAGTATCGAACCCTACGATACCGAACAGACGATCCTGCCTTTCGAAGCGCTGCTGTTCAAGGACGAACACTGGAACCCGATCCCGGGCGCCGCGCACAACTGGGGTTCGGAAGACGGCATAGTCTGGACCTTCAATCTCAGGTCCGGGATGCGCTGGAGCGACGGATCGCCCCTGACCGCGCACGACTTCGTGTATTCCTATCGCCGGATGCTCAATCCCGAATCCACCAACATCTACGCCTTCTTCTACTACGACATCAAGAACGCCGAAGCCATCGTCAAAGGGGAGAACAAGGATATCGAGTCCCTGGGCATCAAGGCGGTGGATGACACGACCCTGGTCATCGAAACGGAAAAACGCGCGCCTTACCTGCCCCATATCGTTTCCTTCGGCGACGCCATGCCGGTGCCGAAGCGGCTGGTGGACAAATACGGACGCAAGTGGACCGAGCCGGAGCACATCATCACCAATTCCGGCTTCAAAGTATCGGAATGGGTTCACGGCAGCCACATGACCCTCGTTCCCAATCCCTATTACAACGGCCCCCACAAGCCATTCCTGGAGAAGGTAATCCATCCCTTCCGAAACGCGGCCGCGGCGACCATACTTCCCTACGAGGGCGACGAAGTCGACATGGAGAACGTGGATATCAACGACCTGAATCGCATTGAAAGGGATCCTCAACTGAAGAAGGATCTCGTGCGATTCCACGGATTGAATACCTGGTATGTCTTTTTCAGGACGCAGTTGCCGCCGTTCAACGACATTCGCGTGCGGGAAGCCTTCACGCGGGTGATGGACCGCGTAAACATCTGCAACATCATCCTGCGGGGCGGGGCCGTCCCGGCCTATTCCATGATCCCGCCAGGATTCAAGGAATTCGAAGGCGACACGCACGCCGCGGTGCAGGGTTTCGATCCCGAGCGGGCGCGGCAGCTGATGCGCGAAGCCGGATATCCCGGTGGCCAGGGATTCCCCCGGCAGGAGCTGTGGCTGCGGGCGCCGACCCCCTCCGTCCGCCTCATCGGCGTGGCGATCCAGAGCATGCTGAAGGAGCATCTCGGCATCGAGGTGGACATCCGGACGGCCGACCTGCACTCCTACATGGACCACCTGTACAAGTGGGACATGAACCTCGGCTTGATCGCTTTCGGCGCCGATTTCCTCGACCCGCGCAACATGCTGGACATGATATGGCACTCCCAGCCCCAGGGTCATGGGCGGCAGGACTGGCACAATCCCGGCTTCGACCGCCTTGTGGACTCGGCGGCCGCGGAACTGAATCAGGATACACGGTACAGCCTGTACCGGGAAGCCTCGGCCGTCATGGCGGCGGACTATCCCGCCGCTTTCCTCTATCACGGGATGGGCCTGCAGCTCCGGAAACCCTGGCTTAAAGGCTATGCCGTAAACGAAGACGGCACCGTGGGTTCCTTCCGCTGGCACAAGCTGTACATCGCCGAGGTGGACGATGGGGAGTAGGGATATTCTCCGGGGTGAGTGGGGACTCCGGGGTGAACGGAGCCTGTCCGCGCTCATCTTCCTTCTCACGCCGCTCTGCCTGGGCGCCTCGGCCCTGTTCTGGATTCCCGGGGTTGTGCGGAGGCCGGCCGCTTTTCGCCTCCCGCTCGCATTGCTCGGCCTTTGCGCATTGACCCTGCTCAAGACTCCTGAAGTTTCCGTTGCACAGAACGAACCGATCGCGCTCGAAGCGATCAGCGTCCTCCCCGTGGAAGGTCCCGAATCCAACCAGCCTTCGGGACTCTTCGTCCATAACGACACCCTGTTTACCGTTTCCGACAAGCACGACGATACCATCTTCAGGATTGAACTTCGGGAGGATGCCGCGGTATTCGTGCCACACGTCCGTTTCGACCCACCCAGACCCTTCGGTGTGTTCAGGCTGGACCTGGAAGGCATCACCCGCGATGAGGACGGAAGTTTCTATCTCGTCAGCGAAGGGGCCTTCGCCATTCTGAAGGTCGACGCGGACGCGAAAAAGGCATCCTGGGTCACCACGAGCCTTCGGGACGTGGGCGCTTCGGCGGGGCTCTTCCAGACCCGCGGCGGTTATCTCGAGGGGATCACGCTGATGGCCGAAGACCGGTTCCTGGTCACCGCCGAACGGCAGCCCTGCGGCCTGATCGAAGTCGACATGGCCCCGGTGCAACGGGTCGTGGAGATCGCGAATCATGGATCGACGAACAGTTACACGGGTCTGCACCGGGAGGTCGAAAACGTATACATCCTGCAGCGGAGTACCGCGACCATCCGGAAGACCATCCGGTACCTGGACGTGGACAGTCCCTCGGCGGTCTGGTCCTTCGCCCATATCGTCAACGACCCGGAATACCTCTATCAGCACGAACAATTCGGCGCGAAAACGGCAGAGGGACTCGCCATGGACCGCGACCGGGTCTACGTCATTCTCGATAACAACAACGACGCGCGCAGGATGTATCCCACCGATCACAGGCCCTTGCTCCTGATCATGAAGCGGCCCGACTGACGCGCACCGGGGCGTGAAGCGGCCGGCCACCAGCGCCGTGCATTGAGAAGCGACCCGGCTGAAGCGGCCGGCCACCAGCACCGCGGATCAAGAAGCGGCCCTTATGACGAAGCGCCGGATCGTACCCGGCCGGGACAGGCGACCATGATTCCAGATGCCCGGGACAGGCTGGCACGACTCTTCCGAAACACATTCGGCCACGCACCGGCGCACATCGCCGCCCTGGGCGCGGATGGATCGAAACGGCGGTACTTCCGGCTGCAGGGCGAAGATCAAACCGTCATCGGCGCAGCCAACAACGACCGGCGCGAGAACACCGCCTTCCTTTTCCTGTCCCGCCACTTCCGCCGCCACGGTCTGCCGGTACCCGAGATATACGCCGACGACCTGGACCAGGGCGTATACCTGCAGCAGGACCTGGGCGACGAGACGCTGTTCAGCCGGTTGGCCGCCACCCGCGCAGAAGACGGGACGCTTCCGGACCGGTTGGCCGCCGTCCGCGCTGAGGAGGGGACGTTTCCGGAACGGTTGGCGGAGATATACCGGCGGGTTCTCGACGACCTGCCCCGTTTCCAGGTCACCGCGGCGGAGGATCTGGACTTCTCGGTCTGCTACCCAAGGAGCCGTTTTGACGGGCAATCCATCCGGTGGGACCTGAACTACTTCAAGTACCACTTCCTGAAGCTCGTGCTTGTCGACTTCGACGAGCAGGCCCTCGAAAACGATTTCGAACGGTTCACGGCGTACCTTCTGAAAGCCGATACCCATCACTTCCTGTACCGGGATTTCCAGTCCCGGAACATCATGCTTCACGACGGCCGGCCGCATTACATCGACTACCAGGGCGGGCGGCAAGGCGCCCTCCAGTACGATGTCGCGTCGCTCCTTCAGGACGGCAGGGCCGACATCCCGTGGGCGACGCGGGACGAACTCCTGGATTACTATGTCGATAAAATCGGAGCGTACGCGGCTGTTTCAAGAGCATCGTTTCTGTCCCACTACTACGGCTACGCCCTGGTCCGTCTCATGCAGGCGCTGGGCGCCTACGGGTACCGCGGGCTGTACGAAGGCAAGTCCCACTTCCTGGCCAGTATCTCCCATGGCGTCCGTAACCTCGAGGGCCTGTTGGCGCGGGCCGCCCTGCCGGTCGACCTGCCTGAACTGGACCGGGCCTGGTCGCGGATCGTCGACGATCCTGCGCTTCGGCGAATGGGAGCGGTTTCCGGAGAAGGACTGACCGTCCACCTCTGGAGTTTTTCCTATCACCTCGGCCTGCCCCGGGACCCGAGCGGAAACGGCGGGGGTTTCATCTTCGACTGCCGGATTGTGAAAAACCCCGGGCGAATTCCCGAATACGCGGCCCTGACGGGGAAGGATGCGCCGGTGGCCGTCTTCCTGGACGAAAACGAGGAGGCACGGACCTTCCTAGAGGATGCGAGGACCATGGTCGACCGGGCGGTAGAACACCACCTGCGTCGCGGGTTCACCGACCTGACCGTCGCCTTCGGTTGTACCGGCGGCCAGCACCGTTCGGTCTACTTCGCAGAGCGCCTGGCGGCGCACCTGAAGGAGCGTCCGGGCCTGACGGTCCGTCTGAGGCACCGGGAGCAGGAGGATTCGTGAAGGCCATGATCCTCGCCGCGGGACTGGGCACCCGGTTGCGGCCGGTCACTGACGCCCGGCCCAAAGCCCTCGTGCCGGTGGCCGGCAGACCCATGATACACTGGGTGTTAGCACGGCTCGCCAGTCACGGCTTCACGGACATCATCATCAATGCCCATCATTTCGCGGCGCAGATCGAAACCTTCGCGGCCGCGTACAAAAGTCCGGGCGCTCCACTGACTGTTTCCGTGGAGAAGGAGATCCTGGACACGGGCGGCGGGGTACGGGAGGCCGCGTGGTTCTTCGACCGCGAGGAGCCGTTCCTGGTGCATAACGTGGACGTGCTGACCGACCTGGATCTACGTGGCCTGGCAGATGCCCATTCGGCCTCTGGGGCCCTGGTCACCCTGGCCGTGAAGAGAAGAAAGAGTTCGCGTCACCTCCTGTTCGATAGGGCGGGACGGCTGGGCGGCTGGCGTTCGGATGTTACGGGAGAGACGCGCACGGTCCGGCCGATGGAGGGGCCCGTCACC
>JAPOOT010000173.1 GCA_026713285.1 Gemmatimonadota bacterium
CTCCCACCTGTACGAAGACGACCTGACCGGCGATCACCACGTCGCCCTGGTCAAGGGCAACGTGGACGGCGAGCGGAACGTGCTCGTCCGCGTGCACTCCCAGTGTCTCACGGGAGACGTATTCGGGTCCATGCGATGCGATTGTGGCGACCAGCTGCAGCAGGCGCTCAAGCGCATCAGCGACGAGGGGAGCGGCGTGTTGCTGTACATGCGCCAGGAAGGACGGGGCATCGGACTGGCCAACAAGCTCAGAGCCTACGCCCTGCAGGACCAGGGCCATGATACGGTGGAAGCGAACCAGGCGCTGGGGCTTCCCGTGGACGCCCGCGACTACGGGATCGGTTCCCAGATCCTGGCGGACCTGGGCTTGACCACGATCCGGATCATGACCAACAATCCGTCGAAGCGGATCGGGATCGAGGGGTACGGTCTCGAAGTGACCGAACGCGTCCCGCTGCAGACTTCGCCGAACCGGTACAACGTGGGTTATCTCAAGACCAAGCGCGGCAAACTCGGACACCTGTTGGATCTCGACGAGCCGCCGGACGACGTCAGTTTCGACAGCCTGCTGTGATCCGCAAGGAGCGAGTTCGTGACGAAAACCATCGAAGGCAGCCTGGTCAACGGGGGCGGCGACCGGTACGGTATCGTGGCCGGCCGCTTCAACGGGTTTATCAGCGAGTCCCTGCTGAAGGGCGCGCTGGATGGGCTGCGCCGCCATGGAGTGGATGAAGACCGGATCGACGTGGTCTGGGTGCCCGGCGCCTTCGAGATCCCGCTGGCGGCCCGGAAGATGGCGGCAAGCGGTATCTATGACGCTGTGATCTGCCTGGGATGCGTCATCCGCGGAGCGACCCCCCATTTCGATTACGTGGCCGGGGAATCGGCGAAGGGCATTGCCGCCGCCGCCAGGGATACCGGGGTGCCGGTGATCTTCGGCGTGCTGACCACGGAAAACCTCGAACAGGCCATCGAACGCGCGGGTACGAAGGCCGGCAACAGGGGTTGGGACGCCGCCCTGGCCGCCCTGGAAATGGCGGACTTGATGCGCAGGCTAGACGGGCAGGATAATACGGGCGGGCAGGACAGGCAGGCCGGGTCAAGCGAGCAGGACGGGCAGGACGGAACGAACGGGCAGGACGGGCAGGACGAAACGAGGGATCGGGAGTGAATGCACGCGCGGGGGAGCGCCGCCTGGGCCGTGAACTGGCGCTTCAGACGCTATACCTCGCCGAACAGACCGGAGACGACCCCGGCAAGGCCCTTCCAAGGCTGCCCGGTTGGTCCCTGGCGTCACGCAACACCCGGCGTTTCGCCGAGACGCTGATCGATCGGCTCCGCCAGCATGAAGAGACTGTGAACAGTCACATCAACGCGGTGGTGCGGCACTGGGACCGGGACCGCGTGGCCCGCATCGACGACTGCATCCTCCGGCTGGGCGCCTGCGAACTCATTGCCTTTCTCGATATACCGACGGCGGTTTCCATCAACGAAGCGATCGAACTGGCCAAGAAGTACAGCACGGAACAGTCCGGCGGGTTCGTAAATGGCGTCCTGGACGCAGTAGCCGCGAAGCATCTGGTGGAGACGGACCAAACCTGATCCTGCCCGATCGGTATACCCGCGCATACACAGGGAATGAATCCGAACAGTGCGATACGGCATGCTGTCCGACATACATGGAAATCTGGAAGCGCTGGATGCCGTACTCGAAGCCCTTGCCGATGAACGCATCGACCGGTACCTCTGTCTGGGCGACGTGGTCGGGTACGGAGCCAATCCAAACGAGTGTCTCGACCGCATAATCGGACTGACGTCTGACGTGATCGCCGGCAATCACGATCATGCCGCGATCGGCAGACTGGATATCGCTACTTTCAATCGCTATGCCGCGGAGGCGGCTCTGTGGACGCGGCGGCAGCTTACGCCCGCCGGCCGGCGCTACCTGGGCACACTGCCCTACACGTGGCGGAAGGATGATCTTTTCGCCGTTCACGCGAGTCCGGCCAACCCGGAGGACTGGATATACCTGACTTCGCATTGGCTGACGGATGAAGCATTCGATGCGATGCCCGGCGACATTGCGCTTTGCGTAGTGGGTCATACGCACACGCCGGGGATATTCGAAAAGCGGGCAACGGCGGACCGAAGCCGGCAGATCGCGGCGATGGAGGTCGGGATGGATCCGGAATGCAGATACATCGTGAACGTGGGCAGTGTCGGCCAGCCGCGGGACGGGGATCCCCGCGCGGCTTACTGCATATACGACACCGCAGAAAAAAGGGCCGAGATAGTGCGCGTTGCCTACGACCTTGAAACCGCGCAGCGGAAGATACGAGACGCCGGCCTGCCGGAAATGCTCGCCGACCGGCTCGAATCCGGCCGGTGAATCCCGGATCCCTCGCCTGCCGGCATCGTGACGTCCCGACGTATAAAAGACCTCAAGGGGAATAGCTGAACATGTCCGCATATCGCGTTGTGTCCATGATCGGCATGGCGGCCGCCTTCATCGTGTCGCTGGCCGTATACACCAAGACCATCGCGCCCACCGTGCCTTTCTGGGACGGGGGCGAATTCATTGCGGCATCCTATACCCTGGGCATACCCCATCCTCCCGGATCCCCGCTCTACATCCTGATCGGTCGCCTGTTCACCTTGCTGCCCGACCTGGGCCTTGGCATCGCCTGGCTGGTGAATTTCTCTTCGTGCCTTTTCAGCGCGCTGACTGTGTCGGCCGTTTACCTGGTCATCGTAAAGGCGGTTACCCTCAACCGCGAACGGAACGGACTGACCCTTTACGAAAGCCTGGTCGTTTGCTGCAGCGCACTGACCGGCGCGCTCCTGCTTGCTTTCTCCGATACCTTCTGGTTCAACGCGGTCGAAGCCGAGGTCTACGCGCTCTCCATGCTGTTCATGATGGTGTGCACCTGGCTGATCCTGCACTGGATCGAAAACCATGAACAGGACGGCAGCGAGCGGTATCTCTTCCTGGTCGCTTATCTGGCTTTTCTCGGCATCGCGGTGCACATGTTCACCATGCTCGTCCTGCCCGCCGCTTTTCTGTGCGTAATCTATACGGACAGGGTGATCCGGTCGAACAGGAAACTGATCCTGCTGGGCGCGGTCATGGGCTTGATCATATTCAGTGTCGTGGCCTCCATCGACGTGTTCTTCCTCACGGTCCCCCTCGCCGCCGCCGGCCTGGTTCTATCCAGGGGACGGCTGCCCTGGGGCTTCCCGGCGCTGGCATTCGTCCTGTCCGTCGCCGTGATGTTATTCGGATTGGA
>JAPOOT010000356.1 GCA_026713285.1 Gemmatimonadota bacterium
ATGGCCCGGCTCGCATCAACGGATTTCCGCTTCGCGACGGCGATCATGCGCTCCGACCGGTCTATGCCCGTCATCCGGTATCCTCGGTCATCAAGGATACACGCCATGGCCCCGGTCCCGCAGGCCAGTTCGAGTACGTCCTTCGGCGTCGCCTCGAACCGTGTAAATACCGACTGGATATAGTCGGCCCACCGTATATAGTCCACGTGGCGCATCACGTGATCGTATATCTGTGCCAACTCGCTGTAGGGAAGCTCGAAATCAGCCGGGAGGGTCTTCCTGGGGCGCTTGCTCACCGGACTCTGGGCCCCGGCGCGCGTTCACCGTGCTTCGATCCCTGCAGAATGATCGCCAGATCATTCATCGCTGGATTGTTCATCGCTGGATTGTTCATCGCTGGATTGTTCATCGCTGAGCACGTGGTACAGGGACAGTGCTTTTTCTTTCGACACGTTCCCGTACGGGACGTCCAACACTTCGAACTCCAGCCGTCTGTCGGGCCACTCCACGACGACGATGTCCTTCGCCGCGACCTGGTGGCCGGGTTTCGCGGATCTTCCGGAGATGGTAATCATGCCCCGGTCGCAGGCCTTCTTGGCGGCATCCCGTTGTTTGATGATGCGGGACCGTTTCAGAAACTGATCTATTCTCATATCATCAGGTATGCGCGCGCCGGGGATCACTGCTCAGGGCAGGGGCTCCAGACCACGTTCGTCGATATACAACTCGCGCCTGAGGTCCCCGAGCCAGCGTTCCCTTTCCCGGTTCCACTTGGCCTGTTTGGCAAGATAAGTGATTTGCTGGAAATGTTCGTCCAGTGTAAGCTTGTCGCCGCCGGACCTGTCGTTCAGCATCATGATGTGGTAGGAGATGTTATCCTGGTCCACCACCCTGATCGGTTCGGTCATCTCGTTGACGGATATGGTGTCCAGCGCGGCCTGGTATTGGGGCAGCAACTGATCGCGCATGAACTCACCGATACGGCCTCCTTCTGAAGCGGAGGCGAGGTCTTCGGAGTACTTGGTGGCGGCCTCGGAAAAGGTCTCATCGCCGTCGAGGATCCGCTGACGCAGTATGGAAATCGTCTCCAGCGCACGATGATCGTCTTCATCAGTCTTCGGGATCTGGACCAGAATGTGACGCACGCGGATCTGGTCTTCATTCCTTTCTTCCAGCTTGATGATATGCAGGCCCACGTCCGTCCGCACCGGGGGGCTGATTTCGCCCGGTTCAAGGGCGAAAGCCGCTTCTTCGAATTCGGCCATGAACGTGCCGCGTGCGAAGAACCCCAGGTCTCCGCCATTCGTGGCGCTGTTCAGATCTTCCGAATACCGCCGTGCCATTTCGCCGAAGTCCTCCCCATCCGCTATGCGGCGACGGATCTCCTCGGTCCTTGCATTCAACGAGGCTACTACTTCCGGGTCCGGAAGTGAGGAGATCATGATGTGGCTCAAGTCCATTATGACGGGATTCGACGGAATGCTGTCGTAATAGGTCTCATAATAGCGTCCGACCTCCAGGCCGGTCACCCGGACTTCGCCGAAACGTTCTTCCTCGAGTTTCCGCTGCAGAAGTTCCTCCTCCTTCTGCCGCCTGAGCAGCCGGTTCCAGTCCCGCATGGTCATTCCGGAATTCGTCACCAGTTGTTCCAGGGCTTCATCGGAACCGAGTTGTTCCGTGTACTGGTCGATGATCTGGCGGACCGCGCCGTTTATCTGTTCGGCGGGTACCCTGACACTGTCCCGGCGGGCATAGGCGAGCACGACGCGCGTATCGATCATGTTGCCCAGTATATGACCCGGGAGGTCTTCGGGTTCCTGCTCCGGCTGTTGCATTCTATACATCTTTACCGCTTCAACCACATCGGAATAGAGAATGATCTCATTGTCCACGACGGCCACGACATAGTCCACCAGCTGCTGGCCGAGAACCGGACGTCCTGCCACGACCACGGCCAGGACCAGAACCAGTGGAAAATGGCGGGTAATCGAGCGCACGTTCATGTTCCTCCGTTTCCTGTCTATTGCGCGTCGGGTTCCGACCGCATCAGGTTCCCGTTGAAGATTTCCACGTCGGAAGATTGTCTCAGCGCATCCACGAACCGTCTGACCAGTTCGCGTCGCCGGTCTTGCAGCATCCTGTTGACGATCTCGCCCCGGACTTCATCCAACGGCGGCACGGTGCCCGCCGCGCGACGCTCCGCGACCCTGAAGATGAACGAGCCGGACTCGGAAAGGACCGGCCGTGAAACCTGGCCTACGCTGAGGGAAAACACGATTTCCTGCACGGAAATGTCGGTGATATCCGCTCTTTTCAAGAATCCCAGGTCTCCGCCATCGGCCGAGGAGGCGTGTATGGATCGCGTTCGCGCCAGTTCCTCGAAGGTACTGCTTCGGCGCGACAACAGGCCGCGGACCTGTCGGGCCGTGGCCTCGTCAGGTAGAACGATAACCGAGAGCCTGAGTTCCGGTTCGTGGTAAACGAACTCCTTCCGATTGGCCTCGAAATAACCCGCCACCTCTTCATCGGTAACCACCATCGACGAATCCGTGATGACGTGTTCCAGCACGACGTTGGCCAGGTGATCTCTGCGCATCCGGTCCAGTTCCCGGAGCGTCTTCCCGTCGCCGTCGAAATCTCGCCGCAGGGCTTCCTGGTAGAGCAGTTCGGTCCGGATCCAGACGGATACCCAGTCCCTCCTCATTTGCAGGGTGGCGGCAGGCAGCGCCGCGTCATCCAGTTCGGCTTCCAGTTGATCGACCGTCAGCGTGGACTGGTTCACCCGCGCGACAATAGTGTCGGGGTCTTCGGCGGTCGCAAGGAACTGGCACTGCGTGAAGAGAAGAGCCGCATTCAGAAGAACGGCGCAAAAAAGCGCGGGTTTCATGCTGATCTTCTTTCTCTAGCGGGCGGATCCGATTTCAGTATCCGGGAAGGTATCATTAACAATTCACAGCAGTTTAAGCAACAGGTTTTTAGCTGTTTCGACCCGTTCAGCTTCCGATTTTCCGGTCAGTCCCGCCCTGATCCGGAACCCGTCACCGTGGGGAAACTCGATGTCCAGCGCGGGATCGTCCGTCACGTTCGCGATCCTTTCCCTCGAAGGGTAGAGGCCGTTCCTGTAGGTCAGGGCCATTTCGCTACCGCGTACGCTGAGTTGCTTCAGGCCGATCCGGGCCGCAATCTGCCGAATGGAAACCAGGTCGAAAAGGACGCGAACCGGGTCGGGAAGCCGGCCGAACCGATCCTGCATCTCCTCCCGCAGCGAGACGACATCCCCTTCCTCTTCCACCCGTGAAAGCCGCTGGTAAAAGCCGACCTTGAGCTTTCGATCGGCGATATAGTCATCGGGGATGAAGGCACTCACCTGCAGTTCGATTTCGGCCTCGTGGGTCTCTTCGCGCGTCTCGCCCTTGAGGTCCTCCATCGCCTCTTTCAACAGACGGCAGTAGAGATCGAACCCGATGGAGGATATGAACCCGTGCTGCTCCGTACCCAGCAGGTTGCCCGCGCCACGGATCTCGAGGTCCCTCATGGCGATATGGAATCCCGATCCGAGCGCGGTGTACTCGGAGATCACGGCCAGCCGCTTGCGGGCGTCGGGCGTGACCGTTCCGGCGGCGGGGATCATCAGGTACGCGTAGGCCCGGTGATTCGACCTCCCCACGCGGCCCCGGAGCTGGTACAACTGGGCAAGTCCGAACCGGTCCGCGCGATTGACCAGGATGGTGTTCACATTGGGAATGTCCAGTCCGGATTCGATGATCATCGTGGACACGAGGCAATCGTACTTTTGATCCAGAAAGTCGATCATCACCTGCTCCAGTTCCCGCTCCTGCATCTGCCCATGGCCCACGACGAAAGATACCTGGGGCAGGAGTCGACGCAGGAATTCCGCGACCGCGTCGATGGATTGTACCCGGTTGTGAACGAAAAAGACCTGTCCGCCCCGGTCGACCTCCCGCATGATCGCCTCGCAGATCACATCTTCGTTGAAACGCACCACCTCGGTGTGCACCGGCAGCCGGTCCCTCGGCGGGGTGGTGATGAGAGACATGTCGCGGGCGGAAACCAGCGACATGTGCAGCGTCCGCGGTATGGGCGTGGCGGTCATGGTCATGACGTCCACGGAGGTCTTCAACTGCTTGAGCCGCTCCTTGTGGGCCACGCCGAACCGCTGTTCTTCGTCGACGACAAGCAGGCCCATGTCATG
>JAPOOT010000248.1 GCA_026713285.1 Gemmatimonadota bacterium
ACGCAGAAAGTGGAAATCAACGTTACGCCGGCAGATGCCCGGATCAAGATTCCGGATCGCATCGACCGGGACACGAATCCGTTTACGATCGAACTTCCGCGGAATGAATCCCACCTGGTGGAAATCTCCAAGCCGGGCTACGAAACGAAGTGGATCGTCCTGCAGAAGGTCAAATTGCCTTCTGTTGTCATCGCAGACATCCTGCTCACCCTCGGCATCGGTCTCTTCATCGACATCTACTGGGGAACGTGGGAGGGCTTGAAACCTGCGAGGCTGGACGTGACGCTGGAACCCGAGACTGCAGACGGCGGCCCCGTCGAAGTCCCTCTGTTCCTGGCCGAGTCCACGCTGAAAGTGCAGGACGGATCCGTCCTGATCAGGGTGCATACGCTGCGGTGATTTTGACGGTCTGGAATCTGGCACGGGAAGGTACACAGCCCACTACGACCTGGTGCGCACCATCCGGTATCGCAGAAACAACTCCTGCCCGACCCGTCTGGATTCGATCAGTCTGAGTTTACGGATGCAGTCTACGGTGAAACCCGTACCGTCTGCCGCTGTCGGCGCGTTCCGCCCGCCAATCACCACGGGACACAGGGTCAGGTACACCTCGTCCACCAGCCCGGCTTCCCAGAATGCCATATTGACCTCACCTCCGCCTTCCACGAGTAGCCGGGATATGCCGCGGTCATACAGCAGACGGCATAATTCACCAAGGTCCACGGCGTGACGGCCTGACCGGATGACCTCCGCCTTCGCTTTAAAGGGTAATATCCGCTCATCCGGCGCCTGGTTCGTGGTCGCGATGATCCGTTCAACCTGGTCGTCTTTCCAATACCTTCCTTCGACGGGCAGCAACATGGTGCGGGACAGAATCACCGAGACGGGATGGGGCGATTTTCCGGTTCGCACGCGCTCATCCCTCCGCCTGGCTGACCGTATCCTGACCGGCGGCTCCTCTGCGCGAAGCGTACCGGCGCCGATGAGTACGGCGTCGACGTCCGCCCTGATCTCGTCCATTAGCCCGCGGTCAATCTTGCTCGTGAATAGAACCGGATCGCGATGCTCCGTGGAGATCTTCCCGTCCAGGCTCATGGCGTAATTGAGCAGGATGTGGGGTCGTCGGTCCGGTTTCATTTCAAGTCGGTCCAATCGAGTGAGGAATCAGGAATCAGCCCATAAAATCGACTTGACAGGTGAACTTGAACAGTATATTATTCAACGCGCATTTCATCAAGACAAGACCGGATTCACCCCTTGGTGTGGCATCCGGTGGACGTTCTCGTTTATGCCGCTCGGTTTGATTACCCATTCCGGAGTTGCGGGACGTTCTTCCGGCGCCAGTACCCCGCCAAGTCAAGGTATATCATTCTTGATCCCTCTAATTTCGCTTGCAACTGCCCCTGTGCATGTGCGGATGGGCGTGCGGATTTAAACGGGTTCGGGGATTTTGCGACACACGACACCATGGAATGACCGGTCGACGGTCAACGAACGGAACGTCCTTCCCGGTATGGCCGAAGCGTCGTTGGGATAGCGTTCAAATCGCGGGATGATTGCGGGGAAATCAGCAGATTTCCGCCCCGGTCCCGCTTGAGAGAGGCAGGAATCAGTGAAAGTCAGAGAGTTAAAGCACGGTGACGTCACGGTGCTGGAATTGAGTGGCCGCATGGCCGAGGGAAGGGACACCGACGCCCTGAGCGAGCGTATCAACAAACTGGCCGACAATGGCTCCAGGAAGATCATCTTCGATCTGAGCAAGGTGCACTGGATCGACAGTTCGGGCCTGGGTCTCCTCATCCGCGCATACACCCGCATGCAGAAGGTCGGCGGGGACCTCAAGCTCGCGCGGGTGACCCGCAGCGTCAGCAGCCTTCTCCAGATGACGAAGTTGACCACCGTGTTCGCCGTCCACGATACGCTGGAAGGCGCCATCGAAGCCTTCGGAACCTGAACCGGGTAATCCAGGTAACCCAATACCTACTATGTCTGAACAACCCCCCGGTCAGGTTCAGATACATGGCAGCCGAACGGCCGAACTCGTGGCGGTAAGCCGTGCGCGGCATCTCCTCCGGCACAAACCACCCTACATCTTCAACGATCCCTTCGCGTTCCGTTTTCTGAGCAAGCGGTGGCAACGGATCCTCGGTTCCAGACTGCGCGACATGTTTGTATCAAAGGTACTGCTGCGCAGGCTCATGCCGATCACCACACAACCCCTCACGCGGGCTCGATTTACAGAAGATCGCCTGCTGGCGTCGATCGAAAAGGGCGTGAGACAATACGTCATACTCGGCTCAGGCTATGATACCTTCGCGCTGCGTCATCCACGACTCGGCGTAACCATCTACGAAATCGATCTCGCATCTACGATCGCCCTCAAAAGGGAACGGGCCCGCGCGGCCGGACTGGCGTTTCCAGACTGTGTGCGGCACATTCCTTTCGACTTTGAAAAAGACGATCTCGAAGACAAGTTGACCGCCCATGGATTCGACCCGGGCAAAACGTCTTTCTTCAACTGGCTGGGCGTGACCTATTACCTTTCACGGGAAGCGATTCAAGACACGCTGAATCACGTGGCCGGCATTGCCTGCCCCGGTTCCGGGATCGTCTTCGATTACCTGGCAGAAGACGGCAGCATCCCAGATGAAAAACGCCCGCTGGCGATCAGCCTGAAGAACTATGTGGGCAAACTGGGCGAACCCATGATTACGTCCTTCGATCCGGACAGTGTGGAATCGGAGTTAAATGTCCATGGGCACTGGGAAGTCGTCTGTAACGATTCTCCGGACGATCAGCACAAGCGGTACGTGGAAGGACGTAGCGACGTGTTCGCCTTGCCACCGCTGTTCTGGTGCCTGAATCTGAGCAGGCGTAGTTGACCAGGACCGGGTGCAGGCGTAGATGACCAGGACCGATGCCTGAGCAGGTTTAGATGACCAGGTCCTGGGCAAAGCGACGAACAGGTCCGACGGCAATGCAATGACCAGGTTCGGGTCCGGGCGCGGGAACGGTACATCGAGATTAAAAAAAGTGCTGTCAGCCAACCGGACGTGATGACGAACGGTGTTAGCAAACGGGTATCCGCACAGTGTAGAGAACACGCATGCAACGCGAGGATATGTCCTTAATTCCCTTGACGAGTTGGGAATTTATACATATACTTTTTGTCCAACCAATACTTTTTGTCCAACCAAATTATTACAATTCATCAATATTTCACACAGATTGGCGGACTGTCATGTACAAAACGAGTATGCGTTCATTTGCCTTGATTGCCTTCGGCTGGCTTTGTCTGGCCGGCATGCCGCCTTACTCCAACGCTTACGCGGATCAACAGGAGGAAGCGGAGCTGGATTCCCTCTTCCTGCTGCCCGTAATCGAGGCGGAGACGATTGTCGTGACAGGTACGGCTGTCCGGGAATCCCCGATTGAACTCCCCTATGCCGTCGCCCGCATCGACCGATCGGCACTGGCTGAACAGGGGGCGCCATCCATGGTCGACCTGTTCAAGAACCTGAGTGCGAGCAGCGGCGTCATCGGCGAGGCCAACAGCTGGTACAACGCGCAGTCGGGAGACATCCCCGAAACCGTGGCGAACATCAACCTCCGCGGCCTCGGCGCTTCGCGCAGCCTGGTGCTGCTCAATGGCCGCAGGCAGACCTACGTCGCGGGCCGGCTCGTCGGGGGCCGGTTTGTCGACGTGAACGCTTTCCCGTCCATCTCCATCGAACGGCTGGATATCCTGAAGGAAGGCGCGGGCGCCGTATATGGATCGGATGCGATCGCGGGCGTCGCCAACTTCATCACGCGAAGCGGTTTCGAAGGTTTCGAGCTGGATGTGTCCTATGATTATTTCGACTCCGCCGGAGACGCCATGCTGGGCGGCATCTGGGGCGGCAAAGTCGGCGATTCCCACCTGGTGGTATCCCTGGAACACAAGCGCCGCCAGAACCTGCGCGCCGAAGAGCGGGACTGGGCGCTGCGTCCCTTTCCGAACTACGGATGGGGCTGGTCCTGGTACGGGAATCCGGGAGCTTTCATCATACCGGACGGGAATATAACTGACGAGGCCGTACTTTCCGGCGAACCTCGATTCGTCGATCCGGGTTGTGAAGGCCTGGGCGGTTACCAGGTGGGCGCCAGTACGTGCCGCTTCCGCTACCAGCCCTGGGACAGCATCATCGAAAAACTCCAGCACACCCGGGGGTTCGCCGAGCTGAACGGTTCATTCGGCGAAACGACGTATCACGTGGAAGCGCTCTACCATGACGCACGGGTACCCGAGTGGGAGACGACCCCTTCGTTTCCGCCCATCGCCTTCTATGACGGCGTGCAGCAGGTACCTGTCGATCATCCCGGACGCGTGGCCTTCGTCGCGGAGAACCCCACCTATACGAACGCTAGCGGAGATGTGCTGGACCTTACCGGCGACCAGCCCTGGTACTTCTTCGGCCGCCTGGTCGGAAACGCCGGACCCGGACGCGTCCAGAGCAGGGAGTCCGTTACCCGCCGCCTGGCCGGATCGCTTGCCGGACCGATAGGCGAGTCCAACATCAGCTACGATCTCGGTATATCTTATTCGGATACAAAGGGCACGGTCCGCCAACCCGCGGAATACGCGTACCGGAAGTTCCTGGCATTCCGCGGTTACGGCGGTCCGAATTGCGGCGTCGGGGTCGTCCCGGATCCCAACGCGCCTTCAGGCCTGGCCCTCGGAACTATCCCCAGCGGCGTTCTGCCGGGATCGGGGAACTGCTCGTACTTCAATCCCTTCAGCAATGGCATCCAGTTTTCGGCGCAACCGGACGCACCCTATACGGACAGCGCCAATCCGAATTACCGCGCCGACCTCGCGCACAGTCCCGAACTGCTCGGTTGGATAAACGAAAAAGTCGCCACAACCAGCGAGGCCAGCCTGCTGGTGCTGGACGGTCTGTTGAGCGGTGTGCTGAAGGAAGACGTCGCCAGCTACGCCGCGGGGTACCAGTTGCGCCGCGTCGATGTCTCCGCCGTGCCCAATGCGCCCGGCGACCTCTCCCGGAATCCCTGCCGCATACCGGGGGATACGAGCTGTGATATTCAGACCGGGTCCTTTACCTTCACATCGGGTATACATCCATATGAAGCCAATCAGACGACCCACGCGGTTTTCGCCGAACTGGCGCTCAAGTACAGCGATTGGCTGGATACCCAGGCGGCGCTGCATTTCGAGGATTACGGCTTCGCGAACAGTCTGGACCCGAAAGTCTCCCTGCGGGCGCAGTTGAACGATAATCTGGCTCTGCGGGGCACGGTGCAGACTACGTTCCGAACACCCTCGGTGGACGATCTGAATACAGACGTAGTCATCTACACGGCTTACGTCGGACCGACGGGCGCCTGGAAGGCCATTGAAAACCGGGGCGTGGAAGACCTCGAACCGGAAGAAGCGTTTACCTATAACATCGGCGTGATCATAGAAAACGACACCGGTTTCGAAGTGGCGGTGGATTACTGGAATTTCGACTTCAACAATCCCATCGGCGTCATTCCCGATGCCGCCCTGGCGGCGGCCTACGTGGATCCGTCAACCCGCGCCGCGGTGCAGGACCGGATTTACTGTCCCGGCAATCGAAACGACGGGAGTTGCGCTCCGGGTGACATGGAACGGATCAGGATCAACCATATCAACTGGCCCGGCCTCAAGACCTCGGGGATCGACTGGCATATCGGCGCGCGACAGGTTGTGGGCAATGGCGCGGTCGACGCCCATCTGGACGGCAGTTACACGCTGGACTATACCATCGAACCGCTGATGCACAACGGCGTGGAACTGGTCGGCGAGAATAAGGCCGTGGGTTTCCTCAACGCGACGAATCCCCTAGCGCCGCCGCTGCCTCCCCTGCGTCTGAACGCGTCCGTCGGTTACCACTGGAGTGATTACAGCGCCATCGCCAGGGGACATTACATCTCCTCGTACGAGAATGGGGACTGGTGGTTCGATACGGGGCCCGCGGGCGAAGACTGGACCCGGATCGACTCGTTCCTGACCTTCGATATGAATTTCCAGTGGCGGATACCCGACTCGGGTGTGGTCGCCACCCTGTCGTTGTTTAACCTGACCGACGCGCCGCCGCCCTATGTGAATCAGGAACTGGCATTCGACGCGCTGACCCATGATCCGAAAGGAAGGCGTTTCAAGCTGGGGCTGACGTACCAGTTCCAGTAGTGGTGTGCGGGGAATCAATGAAGGTGGGCGTTGATGCGTCCTTATAGTCCAAAGCCCGGATCGCTCTCCTGAGCAGTCCGGGCTTTTCTATGTTACCGCGACATTCGCGGCATTCGCGGCATCCGCGCGGCATCCGCGACATTCGCGGCATCCGCGACATCCGCAGCATATTGGGAAGACTTCACGATCCGTGGTCCTGCCTAAGCCACCGGATGAAGGACATCGTCATCAGGACCAGCACGGCGATGAGGGGAAGCGCGACGATCAGGGACGCAGACTGGACCGCCCGCAGGCTTTCCGTACCTCCAACGAACATCAGTGACAGGGCAACGGAACTGAGTACGACCGCCCAGAAGCAGCGGTGCCAGCGCGCGGGTTCCCGTACCTCGGCCTGTTCCTTCGTAGCCACCGACGCCAGGATGTAGGACGCCGAGTCCAGCGTGGTGGCGGCGAAGATGATCGCAAGGGTTACGAAAACCATCAGGAGCGGTACGGCGAATGGGATCACCCGGTCCCCCACGGCAACCACGGTCGTGATGATCGCCTCCGGGGTCATGTTGCGGGCAACCAGGCCGGTGAGGTCCTGGGATCCTTCAAGCTGCAGAAACAGGCTCGTGTTGCCGAGCACCGCGAAGAACAGCCAGCAGCCCAGGGAACCGCCCACCAGCTCG
>JAPOOT010000230.1 GCA_026713285.1 Gemmatimonadota bacterium
AGGGAGACTGCCGATGAGAATACCGATTAACTGGAACGCCGTAACGGCCGTATGTGCGATTGTCGTGGCAGTATTTACGGCCAGCGGATGGTTGACCGACGGGTTACGTGAGGATATCAGGGACCTGCGTCAGGAGATGCGCGAGGAATTCGCCGAGATGCGCCAGGAGATGCGTGAGGGGTTCGCCGAGACGCGCGAGGACATCGAGGTATTGCAACAGGATGTGGCTTTCATCAAAGGCCGAACCCTGCCGGATCAGACGACAAACGGTAATACGCAGCGTTCGGATTCGGGGAAACAGGTGAACATGAATCCCGAATAGTGGTTTTAATGGACGCTGAGAGGAAACCGATGCCCGTCAACCTGGAACTCCTCAACGCATTCCCGGCCGTCGCTTTAGCGCATGGACTGCGCCTTGTTCATTTCAGCGACAATATCGTCGGCTACCTCGAGCACCTCAGCGGGGGCGCGAACTTTATCGCCCAGGCGTCTATGAAGAGCCACGAAAAGAGGGTTCATAACCTTGGCTTTCTTCTCATCGCTTTCCATTATCTTTACAATATCATCTGAAGAGGCTCCAGTCGAGAATATCATGATTAAGCCCCGAATCATCGACCGCAACATCAACCCGTTACTGGGGTCGAAAGTCGCGTATGCGGACCGGAATTCGTCCATAGCGGCCTGGAGTTTTTCCTGACCCAGCAGGGCTCTTACACGTACTAGTTTTACTTGCAACCTCAAACCAAGCATTTTCGGATCGGGCTTAACGTCATACCCTCGGATATTACGCGCCAATCTGGCCGTCCAGCCAGTGAGACCGGTGTTTTCACCGAGCACGCTGCCGAGCATTCGATCGGCTTCGTCACATTCACGCAACGCTTCTTCAGTGTCACCTGTTGAGACTAGGATGCCTGCTTTTACAACAATCGCACTGATGATAAAAACCCGAGGGTGTGGTAAATCGTCGGAACCTGTGCGGCGCCTGATCATATCCTCATATGCGGCAGTCTCACCGGCATTGTCTCCCAGTTTCGAACTGGCAGTTGCCTTTCTGGCCAACGCAACAGAGACTAACATCCAGAGTTGTGGTTCATCGCTGTCGGCAAAACGTTGAATCATGTCGTCAAAGGTCGCAATAGCCTTCTTGTAATCCCCGGATTCATACTCGGTTGCTCCCTTTTCCAGCATCGTCCCTGCGAGAAGATTCCGAATCGCAGGGAAACAAGGAGACTGGACGACTCCATGGCGATTGACGACGACGTCATAGGTTGTGAGTGAATTCCCTAAATCACTTCGATTCAATAGTATCCATGTTTTGCCCAGATACGCGTGGGAAACCAGAGCCTGGATATTGGGTGCTGCATAAATCGTGAATTTTCCAATCAACTCATCGAATATTGTAAGGGCGGCGTCTGATTTCTTGCATTTCAATTGTAAAATCCCCTTCAACACCATCGCGATTGCGACTCGGGTTCGGAGTTTTGGTTCATTACGCTCCGCAAATTGATCAACAACGGACTCACAGGAGGAAAGCGCCGCTTGCAGTTCGCCGGTCTTTCTCTGTTCATTGGCTTGCTTCAACATCACCCCCGCCATTTGAAAATCTGACTTTATGGGTTTGCCCTCATCGATATGCTCGGTCGACGCATCGTCGTCCGTTGCTGACCTGAAAATCGACAAGTCCTCCGGGCTGAGCAGGTGTTGGATGCGTTCCAGGCCAATCCTGGCCTTTTCAAAAAACTCCTCACGACCTGACATGCCCTGTGCCGCCTCCTCCAGCCTGAGAACTTCTGACATCTCCTCTAATTCATCTTCATTATAAAATACCCTCATAAATTGGATCAGATTGCGCACGACCGCCGCCTCATCCCGTTCACGTCGCATTTTGTAGTAGATGCTAAACAGCCTCTCGGCCGTGACGTACTCCTGCTTCCTGCCTGTACCGTGGACGATGACAGCACCTCGGTCGACGAGTCTGCCCAACAAACTGGATACCTTTCGAACGCCCATTCGCGCCCTTGCAGCGATCTCGCTAGTGGTCGAGGGCTGCCAGAGGTCGATGACTGCGAGATAAACGCGGCGCTCCGTTGGCGGCAACGCTTCCAAATGGCCACGAAAGTACTCGGTATGATTGTCTACCAGCGTAACCAGTTCTTCCATTAGTTGCGGAAAGGAACGGTGTCTGGCAAACTCGGCGACGATGACCAGGAGACGGGGACCACCGCCAGTGAGGATCTGAAGGGGTCTGATACTGCGTTTGGTAACCTCATCACCGCTGATCATACGCCAAAGACGCCCGCAGGCATCGGTGTCCAAAGGCTCGAGGTGAATGGTTCTGAATAACTCGAAGAAGGGTTCCTGTGCTTCCTCAAGGTCCTTGAAACGGCTGATGGCCGTACCAAGCAGAATAATCTGCGGCTCGGTCTGCAGCGTCTCCCGCAACTGCCAGCCGAAATCGTCATCCACGTCGTCGCAAAGCGTCTGCATGTTCTCGACCATGAGCACGAACTTCCGGCCCAGCCGGTCGGAAGCGTCCAAGACGACAGCCTTCGCCCGCTCCGCCAGGGAATCCCCCCGCCATCGGGTTTTCAGATCAGTATGGGTATCATGAAGTTCCCGTCCGAAATCCGGGTCGCCCCCGGCGATCTCTCTCGATAAATAGAAAATCGTCTCAAGCCAGAAGTCGGCGATATCGAGTATCTCGTGACTTTCTTCCATAAACCGGACCGGAAGCAGTCTCTGAGAAAGTTCATCGCCGGAGCGCAGTTCCGCGGCGACTCGAGCCAGCAGCATGGTCTTACCCCTGCCCCTGGGAGCAACCAACAGAATATGCTGGCAGGAAGGAGCATCGACGTTATCGCGCAGCACATCCAACACGACTCCTAGTTCATGTTCCCGTACCACGAACTGGCGGATCACCTCCTCATCGGACTGGAACGTACCTGGATTGAACTTTCGAATCGTGGGGGTCTTGGCCCTGGGCGAATCCATGGGTGTCTCCTCATTCGTTACGGACGGCAAAACCGAAACCTTGTTCGTTTCGGACCAGGCTGCGCTGTTCGATAGGGGTGTAATGGTTTCCGAACCGCGCGATCCACCAGTCTTTCAGCAGATTCGAAGGAAACCGGTATTCGGCGTCGCGTGTTTCGAGGTAGCCGTCATGTTCAAGCACGTCGAGTACCTCTGCAATCCGGTCGGCGACATCGCCGGCCCTTGAAGCGTACAATTGTTCCAGACCTCGGCGCGCAGGGGGGCCGAAAACGTCCTGCGTAGCGGCCTCTGCCAGGATCTCCACGGCTATGGTGTAATCCAGTTCGTCTCCCAGACCGTCCTTGAGTCGCGTCTCGTAGTGGACAAGATCGTTCTGTCCCCCCGGGCCCAGCAGAACCGTACGATAGACATCATCCACATCCGAAACAGCCACCCGCTGCCGGTCCTGCATGAGTGCGTTTTCAGTGAGTCGGGCAAAGAAGGACTGTACGTGATGCGGGATACCCATACCAAGCTTGTCGTATACCGCCTGGCCAACTCCGCCTTCAACCTGAAAGCCAGAACTTCCGGCAAGTCGATTGAAGCACTCGATGCAGGTTTCACGGCTCCAGGGGCCGAGTCGAAAGGGATAGAGGTAGTTGATCCGGTCAGGGATGCCCAGCCGGCGTACAAGGGGATCAAGGCCGATGCTGCCGGATATGATGACGGCCGGGGAACCATCGCCGTGTTGTTGTAGCATACCACGCAGCCAACTCAAAAAGTCGTCGACTTTTTTGTGCCCCTCGTCGTCACGGAGCATCCGTTCCAGGAAGATCGGCAGTTCATCAATGACAAGCAGGACAGGTTGATCGTGTTCGGCACAGTCACGAATCAGCTTTTCACCAAATCGTCGCCAGTTGCCTTTATTCAACTCAGCCCTGAAACTCACTCGGAACTGTCGTGGACCTATGTCTTTGATTCTGCGAGAAAGTCGATTCAGTAGGCTCAATGTCCCAGTGGTGAACCGAGATTTCATGGATCGAACCGGATATGCAGCCTCTGCAATGTCTGCGATCACATCTTCCGGGCCAGTCGCGCCTTCGACGTCTGCAAACAGAAACACCCCTCCCTGGGCTTCGAGTCGGCGACCCAGTTCTCGCGCCACGCTGGTTTTGCCCATGCGACGCTGCCCCGTCAATAGCACATGGTTGCCGTCTCGAATACGTTGTTCCAGTATGGACAGTTCGGATTCGCGATTGAAGAAGTCATTGCCGCTCACCCAGCGGCCCGTGGCTGATTTCATTCGTGACATCCCTTTCCATCAACAGGTTTTGCAGTTGACGTTTGGACTGATTCACCACCAAACTAACAGTCAACAATTTTGTTGTCAACAATTTTGTTGAAAACAAACGGGTCATTGCGGAGTAGTCGTCGGTTAACCTGCAGATAGGTATACATCAGAAGAAGCTATTCGAAGATTCGACCTTGACAATCCCCCGTTAATCGGGCATTGCCAAACATCATTCAACGCCAAACCAGCCCATGCCAAAGATGGGTTCGGATCATGCCCAATACAGCTGAAATGCAGTAACTTCACAAAGCACCAGGCATTCTCCTTGCGTCGCACATCGGTCAGATGTTATTACAATAGTAGTAACGACAGGGGTGCTTCATGGTCGAACTTAAAGTCCGGAAATTCGGAAACTCGCTCGGCGTCGTCCTGCCCAAGGAGGTCGTTAATCGATTGCGCACGAAGGATGGGAAGCCATTGTTCCTCACCGAAGAACCGGACGGCAGCTACAAGTTGACGCCCTACGATCCGAACTTTGTCGAGAAGCTGGCAAAGGCCGAAGAGATCATCGACCGCTATCGCGACACGCTCCATGTCCTGGCCAAGTGACGGACCCGGTCTGGAAAGGACGCGCACGACGCACTGATGTTGCACGGGCCGCCTGATCGCGCTGCACGGCGTTCCTGCGCGCGAACGTCGAAATGCAGATCAATGATAAGAGCGCGGAGCGATGATGAAGAGCGCAATGTAATAACTGGAACGCGGAGCGATCATATTGCATCCGCAAAGCCCATCCACCGCAACAGCAAGCCTTAAGTCAGACCCTGGAGAATTGGAGGGAACATGTCGACCATAACCAAACCGGGCAACGAAACCGGTACCGATTCAGCTGTCGAGCCCGCCGCCGTGTCCGCGACCGAGTCCACTTCCGCATCCGCCGCCGCATCCGCGACCGAGTCCCCTCACACGGCTGCATCCACATCCGCGTCCGCCGCCGAATCCGACGCCGACTCCACATCCCTGCCGGAGTCCACTGCCGCCCCCGTCCCCATGACCGAGGAGCAGAAGTTCTTCTTCGATCTGAAGGGCTGGATCCTCGTGCCGTCCGTGCTGACGGAGACCGAGATCGAGGAAATGAAAGCCGAAGTGTACGCTGCGGTAAAACCGGACTATCAAGGCAAAAACAGCGACCTGAAACAGGGCTATCAGGGCAAGCTGGCCAACCTGCTCGATCATCCGGTCGTGGTGGGCATTCTGAACGAGATCCTCACCGAGCCGCCCTTTGTGGGGGACGACCATTACGGATTCCGCTGCGAGAATTCCTTCCTCATGGTGCGGGAACCCGGCTGGGAGTCGACCGTCAAGGGCACCGGGCTGCCCCATGTCGTACGCCCTCCCCAGCAGGCGAACGCCATGCGCTATCAGGTGCAGGGCGGCAAGATCTTCTCGGGACTGACGCGCGTCGTCTGGGAGTTGGAGGAAGTCAGGGCGGGGTACGGCGGCACCTCCTTTCTGAGCGGTTCGCACAAGGCCCACTTCAATTACGGCGGACCGGACCGGTACCGGCCCAACATCAGCGAATCTCCCTGGGAGGAAAGTCTATACGCCGCCATGGAGGATTACAGTTGTCCGCCGGGGTCGATGCTGGTCTTTACCGAAAGCCTCATCCACGCGGCGAACGATTGGACCAATCCGGACAACCGGCGCTGCGCGGTGTTCAACTGCTACAACTCGATCTGGGCGCAGTGGCACCGGCTCAACCTCGACCACGAGATCATCGGTAAAATGCCACCTAAACGGCAGTCCCTTTTCCGCGGTGCGTGGCAGCTGGGCGGGGACGGGAATCGTACGTACTCGGCGGACAACCGGTCGGTGTGATGAGGATATGAGATGACCGAAATACACGGTGGCCTGGACGCCGTCCAGCCGCACCCCCCTTCCGTCCCGCGAAGTTCCGACCTGAAGATCACCGCCGTGGAGACCCTCATCCCCGAAGACATCATGCCCGGGTTGATCCTGCTTCGGATCCACACCGACGCGGGCGCCGTCGGCCACGGGGAGACCTACTACGTCCCCCACGCGGTGGCCGCCGTGATCCATGACTGGCTCGCCCGCCGGCTGCTGGGAAGCGATCCGTGTTCCATCGAGCACCACTGGCGATTCTTCTACGATCGCATGAGCGCTTTCGGATCCCGCGGAGCGGAGATGCGTGCCTTGAGCGCCGTGGACCTGGCCCTTTGGGATATCCTCGGCCAGGCGTGTGGATTACCAGTCTGGCAACTGCTGGGCGGAAAAGCGCGCGACGCCGTGCGCGTCTACAACAGCTGCGGAGGTCCCACATACGGCCGCCGGCCGCCGGGAGCACCTTCCGAGCAGGGCTGGCCCGGCCACGGCGACATCGGCAAACCGGGGCCGCTGGAAGACAACTGGTCGGCTCACAACGCCGCGGGCGACCTGGCCGAGGAACTGGTGGCGGAAGGCTACACGGGCATGAAGTTCTGGACCTTCGACCGGGCGTACCGGGCCCACGGAGCGAGTTACCTTCCCATGTCTACGGTCCGGGAATGCGTCAAACCCCTGGAGGAAGTGCGCAAACGGGTGGGCGACCGGATCGAGATCCTCCTGGACGGCCACGGATTCTTCCAGCTTCCCGCGGCATTGCGTATCGCCGAGGCCGTGCGGGACCTGGACCTGATGTGGCTGGAGGACGTCATGCGTCTGGACAACGTGGACACGCTCAGGGACTTCCGCGACAAGGCTGGCGTGCCCCTGGCCGTCAGCGAAATGTACATCAGCCGGGAAGACTACCGGCACGTGCTGGAGAAAAACGCGGCCGACTACCTGATGGTGGATCCCACCTGGGTGGGCGGCATAAGCGAGACCCGGCGGCTGGCCGAGATTGCCCAGGGCTACAACATCCCGGCGGCCATGCACGACTGCACGGGACCGCTTACCCTCTTCGCGGGCATCCAAGTCGCCACTGCTGTGCCAAACGTCGTCATCCAGGAGTCCGTCCGGGCCCATATCCGGACCTTCTACGACTTGCTGATCGAGCCCAATATCTTCATCGAGAACGGCTTTGCCCGGCCACCTGAGGGACCCGGCCTGGGTACGCGCCTGCGGCCGGAGCTCTTCGACCCCGGACATAAGGGATATCGGATCACGCAAGGCTAGTCTGGAGAACCTGCGGCACAGCACAGCAAAAACACCCGGAACCATGTCAATCAAACTATCCGATTATCACTTCGGCGCGCTTGTGAATAAGGGATACGTTATTATTCACAAATTCCTGCCGGAAGCGCAGTGCGCCGAGATGGCGGCTGCCGTGCGGCGATTGCTGCCTCCGTGGGAGGAGATTGAAGATGACTCGCCGGATGACCGCATGGAGGCCTGCTATTTCCCTTATTCGGAACAGTGCCTGAACCACGCCATCATCAATCCGGAAGCCATACACTTCGCGCAACGCTGGCTTGAAACGGAACATATTCACTATCGGCCGGGCCTTGCGCTCGTCCGGTATCCGGGCTTC
>JAPOOT010000445.1 GCA_026713285.1 Gemmatimonadota bacterium
TGGCAGTCGCCAACGTTCCGGTCTGCACGCCCTGGCGCGCGGCGTTTCTTACCGGACAGTATCCGTTGACGACCGGCATGTTCATGAACGACGTGCGGCTGCCGGCGGACCGGCCGACACTGGGGACGGTCCTGCGCGCTGCGGGCTACCGGACCGCGTACATCGGCAAATGGCATCTCGACGGCCCGTCGCGGGGCGGATTCACGCCGCCCGGTCCGCGCAGACAGGGATTCGATTTCTGGGCCGTGGGAAACTGCACCCACGACTACATGCACTCCGTGTACTACCGGGATACGGACGCGCCGCTGTACTGGGACGGGTACGACGCGGAGGCACAGACTTCCCTGGCCATCGAATACATCCAATCCGGAAAGCGGGACAGTCCCTTCGCGCTGGTCCTGTCATGGGGACCGCCGCACAATCCCTACGAGGCGGTGCCTGCCAGATACCGCGATCTGTATCCGGCGGGCGAGATCGAGGTGCGTCCCAACTGTTCCGACCCACACCGTGACGACATTGCGGGTTATTATGCCCACATAACGGCCCTTGACGATCAACTGGCGCGCCTGGGGAATGCCCTCGATGAACAGGGGCTGATGGAGAACACGGTGTTCGTCTATACGTCGGACCACGGCGACATGCTCGGATCGCAGGGCCGGCAGCGCAAGCAGCACCCATGGGACGAGTCCATCCGCGTCCCCTTCGTCATGCGTTGCCCGGACCAGGCGTACGGGGGACTTCGCATCGACACGCCCTTCAACGTGGTGGACATCATGCCGACGCTGCTCGGCCTGGCCGGGATTCCCGCCCCCGGCGCCTGCGAGGGCCGGGATCACGCGCCGGCGGTGCGAGGCGAGGACTTTACGGGCAACGAAGCCGCCTATATCATGAGCATCGCGCCCTTTTCGGAATACCGGGGCCAGCCCTGGCGGGGCATCCGGACCGGCGGGCATACCTACGTACGCAATCTCGACGGGCCCTGGCTGCTGTATGACAACCGGGAAGATCCCTGCCAGATGAGCAACCTGGCCGGCAGGGAGGAACATGCGGCGTTGCAGCGCCGGTTGGACGTACAACTGGAGAAAGAGATGGCCCACCGGGGCGACGCACTGCTCCCCGCCGATCATTACCTGGAGCGATTCGGCTATGAAGTGAACGAAGTCGGCGCGATCCCGCACGACAATGCGGTTCGCCCGCCGGATCGACGCGAGTAGCCGGACCATGGCAAGGATCCATTGAGACTAAGAGGTGACAAGATGGCGGAGCAGGCCAATCTGCGCCTGATCGACCCCGTGCGGGATGCCGCGGCAATCGCCGAGATGTGGAACGAGAGCGATCTCGAGTGGCCCGGCACGTGGAACGGCGGCGTGCCCGCGGCGGCGAGGAGTATCCGGGACTGGCACGAACGGGAGGAATATACTGCGGTCTATGTGTGGGCGGAGGGGGAGAAGATCGGCGGGTACTGTTCCCTGGTATACGACAAGGACGACGACGAGGCCCTGTACCTCGCCCTGCTGAACGTATCTCCGCGTTTCCAGGGCCGGAGCATCGGCCGGAGGATGCTCGTCCGCTCGGTGGAGAGGACCATCGAGGACAAGAAGACCCACCTCGATCTCGATACCTGGTCGGGGAACGTGAAGGCGATGGCGCCGTACAAGCGGACGGGTTTCTTCTGGGACGCCGAAGCCTGGCCGTTGATGCGCAATTATATCCCCGCGATCCTTTCAATGCCGTGCACTCGGTACTTCTTCGGCCGGCACGACTGGTACGAATCCCTGCAGAGGTCGATCGAGCAGGTGCCCGACGAGGAAGAATGGGAGGGACTTCGCGTATTCACTTACCGTTTCGTCGCTCAAGGGAACCGCCCATCGTCCGACTGCGGTGGCAACGCGGGCGTCGCCGGCCCCGGCGGCCTGACACCACCGTCCGGTGGGGCCGCGCCTGCCGAAAACCGGGAGGAACTGACGGTCCGGGTGGACCGCGAGGCCCGGCAGGTGGCCGCGGTGGAGACCGCGGAGTTGTCTGCGTGCGCGACGGTGGACGACATCGAGCCGGTGCGGGGCGGCCGGACCACCCTGCGGTGGAGACTGCAAAACCGTAAGGATAAACCGGTAACTTTCGGGTTGACGGCGAAGGAGTCCGGCGACCTGTCCATCGACTTTCACCACAGGGAGAGGTTGGGACCCGGTGAGACGGCTATCCTGGAGGCGCCGGTCAGCGTATCGGCAAAGGCCGTGGCCGTGGACAGGGATAAAACCGCACCGAGGGTCCGGACGTCTATCCATTGGGACGATCTTCCCATCGAGCTCGCCACGGGCATTCGTCCGCGGGTCGAGATGACTTTTTCCGTTGATCCCGGGGAGATCACGCTGGCGCCCGGCACACCACAGCATGTGTGCGTGAATCTGCACAGCCAGCTGCCTGATGACGTCGAAGCGCAGGTCCGCCTTACCGTTTCAGACGGTCTTTCGGTGGACCGAAGCGCACACGCCGTCGCGGTTCCCGCCGGGGGGTACGGCGGATTCGAAACGGTCATCGAGGCGGACAGCCAGGGCGTTTTCGAA
>JAPOOT010000337.1 GCA_026713285.1 Gemmatimonadota bacterium
CTCGTACGCCGAAATGTTTCGATTGTAACTCACGCTTCCCAACATCCCGAACGGGCGGTCGAAAACCGTCGTCTGGTTTCCCATCGAAAATGAGTAGCTCTGACCGAGTCCGCCTTTTATTGTGGTCGGCGTCATCGACTTATCTGCGAACGACTTGGAATAGAGATCCAGCAACTGGGCGGCTTCCGGGTCCCGGAACGCACTGGTAATGCTGGGTATATCCAACTCGGGATTCTGAAGGGGCAGGGGTATATCCCGGGTGCCGTCGTCGATTCCCAGGAAATCGTATTCACCGCCGTCGTAACTCAACATGTCCTTGAAGGAAGACTGGGAATTGTACTTCGTGGACGTGGAGAAAGACATGGTGAAGGACTCGGGAAGCGACTTGGTCTTGACGTTGACGCTGCCGCCGGTGAAGTTGCCCGGTTTGTCCGGCGTAAAGGACTTCTCCGTGGTGATGTTGTCCAGCAGGTTCGTCGCGAAGATATCCATCTGCACCGACTGGCTGTTGGGATCGGTGCTCGGCAAGGTCGTGCCGTTCAACTGCGCGGTGCTGTACCGTTCGCCCAGACCTCGAATGTAGACGTACTTGCCGTCCACCACCGACGCGCCGGTGACGCGGGTCATGGCCGCGGCCACGTCGCCCTGTGCGCCCCGCGAGATATCCTCCGCGCTGATGGCGTCACTGATGGAAAGGGCGTTTTGACGGCGCTTCAGAAGCGCCGCTTCCGTGTTTTCCAGGGCCCGGGCCGTCACCTCAACCACGTCCGCCACGAGAATTTCCTGCTCGACGGCGATGTCTATTCGGCTCACCTTGCCGGGGTCGACCTGGATCTCGGTGACCCGCTTCTGCCCGTACCCGATCATGGATACCAGGACGATGTGCCGGCCGGCGGGGACGTTTCGAATGAGAAAAGCGCCTTCAAGATCGGCCATCGCGCCAAGTTCGTGTCCCACCACCATCACTGTCGCGCCGATCAGGGCATCGCCGGTCTCCGCGTCGACGATCGTTCCGGATATGCGGCCCACGGACTGCTGTGCGCCGGCCTCCGCGGCCGCGCCCAACAGGACCGCGACGGCGATCACTGCGACGAGCATCGACCTGGCCACTCGGCCCGGCCCGGTTTTCGAGATCCGGTTATTGCAGAACAGGTAGACATTCGTCATGCGGCATCTCCCTCTGATTGTGGTCTAGGAATCCGATTGCTGGCGTGTTTTATGCGAGAGTCTGGAATGATAGACATGATAGACATGGGCATTATAAAGAGGTTGTTTGACGATTCTGTTACGAACAGCACACAAGGCCATGACAAGGACGAAGTTTTTTAATGGCGTGATTCCCGGAGATCGGGTGGTAGACATCAGGTTCCTCATACGGCGCTTTTCTTCATTGCTTCGATCCGCTCGTTCAGTATCCCCTGGATCATGGCAAGGCACTGGTTCTGGCGCTCGATCAGGCGATCGACCTGGTCGACGACGGATCCTTCATCCATTCCGTCGGGGGCATTCCTGTTCCAGTCATTTCCCGCTAAATCTTCGAGCAGAAGCAGCGTAATGCGCCGGTTGCTGAGAAACTGGTTGAAAATACCGAGGCGGTTGTCGTTCTTTTGCCAGAATCGATTCCGTTCGCGGAGACGATCTTGAAAGATGCGGCGTTGCCGGGATTCCAGGCACCCTGGCAGCAGGGCGGACCAGAGTTGCTGTTCCGCGTCGACCATATCTTCCAGCAACGGCTGTACGGATTGGGCGTTCGGCGCCATGCGCCAGATGAGATCCTCGTACTCCAGCAGGAACTTCATGCCGTCTACCCTGGCCAGGCTTCCTTTAAGTACATCTAACACTTCATTCATTTTCATGACTTCGCCGCGACTCTTTTGCATGACTTCTCCACGATTCTTCGTCGGTTCTTCGTTCATTCACGGCTTATTATAACGATGTCGGATGACAAAACCATGACGGCGCAATGACGATATGACTAATGTGCGTTTTTCTTGTTAGACGCGATCGACAGGATAAAGACGGCTTGACAACATCGCCTTGCGTCCTGCTTTATTGTTACTCGGGCCGGGTCGCAAGTCATGTTGATCCTGTCCAGCCCGGACTCGGCCCAATTCGATCCCGTCCGGTCCGCTGACATCTGAACAGCATTCGTGATGCGGCAGTGCGCGCGAGACCGTCACGCGCCGCATGGCCGCGATCATCCCAGGTGAACTGGTCATGCCTACCGCAAAAAGAAACAACGCCAGGGCCGCAACGGTTCGAACAATTCCCTCGAGGCGAGCCGGCCGACGCTTCACTCGAAAACCCCGGCCCCCCGCGGCGCCGCTGGTGACGAACTACTGGCGCCCGGAGCACTTCTTCAACCGGGAACTCAGCTGGATGGAGTTCAACGCGCGGGTGCTCGAGGAAGCGCTCGATCCGTCGGTGCCCCTGCTGGAACGGGTGAAATTCCTGGCCATATTCAGCACCAATCTGGACGAATTCTTCATGATCCGCGTCGCCGGCGTCAAAAGACAGATCGACGCGCAGATCCAATCCACGCGGACCGCGGACGGCCTGAGTCCCAGGGAAGTGATGACCGCGCTCTCGGCCAGGATGCACGAACTGGTCAACAAGCAGCACGGCCTGTTCATCAACGAGATCTTCCCGCAGCTCACCGAGCAGGGCATCGATATACTTGAGCCCGATCAACTCACCGCTTCACAGCGGGAATACCTCGACGAGTACTTCCGGAAGACCATCCTGCCCGTGGTGACCCCGCTGGCGGTGGACCCGGGACATCCCTTTCCCTACCTGGCCAACGGCACGCTCTGCCTGGTGGCTGAAATCCGGAAGATCCAGCGGTCCGTCTTTCCCCATACCAACCTCTCGGTCATCCACTTGCCCACCTCGGTCATGCCGCGGTTCCTCGAACTACCGTCGGAAAACGGCCGGCAGGCCTTCTTCATGCTGGAAGACGTCATCCTCATGAACCTCGACCTGTTCTACAACGGCTACGAGGTGCTGAACTGCGCGTCGATCCGCGTGACGCGGGACGCGGACGTGGACTACGAGGAGGAGGGCGCGGAGGACCTGCTGACGGTCATCGAGGAGGGCATAAGAAACCGGCGAAACGGGGCTGCCGTCCGGCTGCAGTACGATCCCGGGCTTTCAAAGCGTATTCTTGACATCCTGGTGGATGAACTGGAGCTGGAACCGGAGGATCTGTATCCCACGGAGGGCTTCACCGCCTTTTCGGACCTGATCGAACTTTACGATGCCATAGACCGGACGGATCTCCTTGACGAGCCCTTCCCGCCACAGCCCGCAACGGCCTTTGAAGGAGCCCCTTCCATCTGGGACGCCATCAAGAAGGATGACATCCTGCTGCACCACCCCTTCCATCAGTTCAACGCGGTAGTCCGTTTCGTTTCGGAAGCGGCGGAAGACCCCAGCGTGCTCGCCATCAAGATGACGCTGTACCGAGTGAGCGCAAATTCGCCGATTACGCGGGCGCTGACCCGGGCGGCGGAAAACGGCAAGGAAGTATCGGTGCTGCTGGAATTGAAGGCCCGGTTCGACGAGGCGGCGAACATCCAGTGGGCGAGGCAGCTCGAGGAGGCGGGAGCCCACGTCATCTACGGCATACCAGGCATTAAGGTCCATTGCAAGGCCTGCCTGGTGGTGCGCCGCGAAGGCGACGCAATACACCGCTACTGTCACCTGGGCACGGGGAACTACAACGACAAGACGGCGCGGATATACGCCGATTTCGGCCTGTTCACAGACAAAGAGGAATTCGGCGAGGACGTAACGCAGTTATTCAACCTGCTGACGGGTTACGCGCTGCCCAAGCGCTTTCACCACCTCATCCTTTCTCCCACGTCGATGCGGGAGGACATGGTTAAACGGCTGCGGAGGGAAAGCGAGCGGGCCCGAAACGGCCAGCCGGCCCTCATAATCGCCAAGATCAATTCGCTCGTCGACCCGGACATGATCGTCGAGCTGTACCAGGCTTCACAGGCCGGCGTGCAGATACAGTTGATCATTCGGGGCATATGCTGCCTGAGACCAGGCGTTCCGGGTCTGAGCGAGAACATCAGCGTCATCAGCATCGTCGACCGGTTTCTCGAACACGTCCGCCTCTTCTATTTTTACAACGACGGAGACCCGGAGTACTTCTTTTCCAGCGCGGACTGGATGGACCGGAATCTCAACCGGCGCGTTGAAGTTTCCTTTCCGGTCGTTGACCGTGCGCTCCAGGCGGAACTGTGGGCGTATTTGAAAATCCAGTTGAAGGACAACGTGAAGGCGCGGGCATTGCAGTCGGACGGAACGTACCGGTACGTGAAGAAGGCGGGAAGGCGATTGCAGTCTCAGAGGGAATTGTACGAACAGGCCTGTGAAACGGTCAGGGTCAACAACGGCTCGAAACGCGCTGCGCGTACGCGTGGGGTCGGAAGCCTGAAGGTGAGGACGGCTCCTTTGAAGGGCAGGAAGGAAGCCTGAAGGGGTGGGCAGGATCCCTTTAAGTTCTGTCAGAATCGAAACAGGCGGACCAGGGAAGTTCAACGACTCCCCGATCCGCCTGTTTTTTTCTACGTCTGCTTCTTTTTTACGACACTAACACCCGACGCGGGCCTTCACCCGCTTGACGAGTATGGATGCGACGCCTGCGTACAAGACGACGCTTACCATGTCCATGATGCCGTCGAGGTGACCGCCGACTGCCGGGATATTACCGAGCACGTCCATACCCGACGACGCGCCTACGGCGATCGTGACCGCCAGGTAGCCCGTCGCGTCTTCCGCGTCGATCGCCATATGCCCATAGAGCAGACCAAGGATCGCCAGCGCCATCATCATGATCATCGAATTCAGCAGGGCACCGGGTGCCAGTGTTTCCACCACGGCCACAAGAAGCGAAAGTCCAACGATAATTCGTGTTGCCATAGACCTAACCTCCTAAACGGGGATTGCGAATCCTAAATGCGACCGTTCCGGATGAATCGCCCGGACTGGTTCCAGGGATCCACGGGCGCGATCGTCAACCCTTCAGCCGGTTGACCGTACGCATGATCAGAATGGAAGCTACGCTGGCGTACAGGGCCGAGCTGGCCGGATCGAGTATGGCGTCCAGGGACGCTCCGATGCCTGGTATGTTGCTCAGCACGTCCGCGCTCGCCGCCGCGCCGACCGCAATTGTCACGACGAGATAGTCCGTCGCGTCCTCCGCGTCCACCCCCATGAAACCGTAAATGATGCCCAAGAGCACAATCACGAGCATCATGATACCGCCATCTGCCATCATGCCGCCCGCCAGGCCCTGCACGATTGACAGAAGGGCGATCAGTCCCACAATAACTCTGGTTGCCATACCTACCTCCTGGAGGAGAATGGTTATGTCACCTGATCCGCATTCGCGCACCGATGACGTGAAACGACGGCGAGACGAACTTGCGTCGGGTACGCACAGTAAGCCGCACCGGTCGCTAACTTCCTTCGAACCGGTTCAGTCAAGCGCACGCGTCCGCGCGTCATGACTGCCTTCAGAAACCTGGTCGGAGTCCTGCGAAATCGGGCCTGATTCCCGATTGTTCTATTGCGTTTTTTGGATTATGTACCTAATAAATGCCGGAGGGTCAGGACTGTCAAGGGCTAATGTGAGTTTTGCCCTGAAAACACCCGTGATCCGATGGTGTTTTTCTGATGAACAGACCGCGGTACCTGCGGCTTCGGCTGGACCGTCCCCGGTCCAACCGGGCGCAGAGATCAGGGGGGATGGTTCTTTTAAGCCTAACTGCCCGTAAGGGTTACGGGGCTTTATTTCCGCGCCGTCCGAGGCGGGTGGTTCGAACCGCCGGCTTGCCTATCCTCCGCCCACACGGGCAGGGAAAGGTAGAAGGTCGCGCCTTCGCCGAGCCTGCTCTCGACCCATGCCTTGCCATTGAGCAATTCCATGGTGTGCCGGACGATCGCGAGACCCAGGCCTGTTCCGCCCAGCGCCCTGGACCGTGCCCGGTCCACCCGGAAAAAGCGTTCGAAAATACGTGGGAGCGCATCGGACGGTATGCCCGGTCCCGTATCGGCGACCGACAGGATGATTTCGTCGTCCTTTTCCACGGTGCGGATGGCGATCGATCCGCTTTTCTCCGTGTATTTCACGGCGTTGTCCACCAGGTTGGACAGGGCCCGTTCCATGAGTTCGGGGTCTCCGCGCGCCGGTCTGTCCGTTTCGAACCGCAACGAGAAAACAAGCTGCTTGCGGTCGATCTGCTTAGCGAAGATCTCGGCGACCCGCTCCGAAACCCGGTCCAGGTGGCAGGCCGTGAATTCGACCTCGTACCGGCCCGACTCTATTCTGGACAGTTGCAGAAGATCCTCGACCAGCGCCTGCAGCCGGTCGGCATGGTGCTGGATTGACGTCATGAAACGGCGCAGCGCGTCGGAATCCTCCATGGCGCCGTCCAGCAACGTCTCGACATAGCCCTTGATGGAGGTCAGGGGCGTGCGCAGTTCGTGGGACACGTTGGCCACGAAGTCTTTCCGAACCTGCTCCAGGCGGCGCAGTTCGGTCATGTCGTGAAACACGGCAACCACGCCATGAAGCTGTTCGCCGATGCGTATAGGGGTAAGATGCACCTGGAAAATGCGCTGGCTCCACTCCAGGGTCAGGTCGATCACGGCATCCTCGCGCAGGGAGGGCGCCGAATCGATCGCGGCCTCCACAACGCTCTGCAGGTCGTGGTTGCGGACCACCTCGATGGGCAGCTTGTTCAGGCACCATGCGTCCACGTCCATCATGCGCTTGAATGCCGGGTTGACCATCATGATACGCCCTTCCGCGGAGGTCACCATTACGCCTTCCGCCATGCCGGACAGCACCGCTTCGAGCTGGGCGTTTTCTTCCCGGATCTGCGAAAGCCTTTCTTTTGATTGCGCGGCCATTTCGTTCAGGGCGGCCGCCAGGGAGGACAGTTCGACGTGCGTTGGCGCGGAAGCCGTGACCGTGAGATCGCCGGCAGCCTGGCGCCGGGCGACCTCCGTCATGCGTTCGATCGGACGGGATACCAGTCTCTCCGTGCCCCAGCTCAACACAGCGCTCAACACGAGGCCGATGCCGAGTGCCGCGAGCACGATCTTCCATATGTGGGACTCGATCCACTGGAACTGCTGTAGCGGCAGGGCGACGCGCACGACGCCCCTTGCCCGTTCGGTCCTGAAGGGGACGGCCACGTAGGCCATGTCGGTTTCCAGCGTATTGCTGTAGCGTATGCTGTTCCCGATTCCCGTCGCGACGGCTTCCAGGATTTCCGGGCGGTCGCCATGATTCTCCATGAGGGGAACGGAGGAAAGGGGGATGGACGAATCACCGGCCACGACGCCGTCGTCCTTCACCACGGTGACCCGGGCGCCGCACTGCTCACCCAGCCGGTCGGCGATTGGATCGATCGTCCCGGGGGAAAGCGACTGGAGAGGCGTGTTTTCGAGGTAGGACTGGATCAGGCGCGCGTCGTTGAGCAACTGCTGCCGGGTATGGCCGCTGACATCCGCGCGCAGGGAAGTGTTCAGGTAGATATAAACCGCGCCCGCCACCACCAGGGTGAAGGCGACGTAGCCGACCAATATCTTTGTCTGGAGCGAAAATCGCATGACACGGCCTACCTGGTGAAGCGGTAACCCACCCCGCGCACCGTTTCCACCATGCCGCTGGCCTCGCCGAGTTTCTCCCTGAGGCGCTTGATGTGGGCGTCCACGGTACGGCCGTACCCCATGTAATCATATCCCCACACCACGTCGAGCAGTTCTTCTCTCGTCTGCACCCTGCCGCGGCGCTGATATAGTATGGCCAGCAGTTTGAACTCGGTGGCCGTCAGGGATACGGTGCGGCCCGATACGGACACGTGATGGCCTTCCACGTCGATGACCAGGGGACCCGCCCGGGCCGGTCCCGTGGTCTCCGGTGCGGAGCGACGGCGCAGGATGTTTCGGATGCGCAGCGCGATCTCCCGGGGGCTGAACGGTTTGACCACATAGTCGTCCGCCCCCAGTTCGAGGCCGATGATCCGATCGATTTCCTCGCTCTTCGCGGTGAGCATCAGGATGGGAATGGATCTCGTGCGTTCGTCCTGTTTCAGAATCCGGCAAACATCGGTGCCTTCAAGCCCGGGCAGCATGAGGTCGAGCACGATGAGATCGGGGGTCTCGTCGCGGGCTTTTTCAAGTGCGGTGGGTCCGTCCGCCGCAACGATGACGTCGAAGCCCGATTTCTCCAGGTTATACTGGATAATTTCCACGATATCCGGTTCGTCGTCTACGACCAGTATCGTATGGCGCATTTTCGTTCCCCTCGGTTCCCTATCGGGTCTTTTCCCGTACGCCGGGCAAAAAAGGCATAAAACACCGCATGCGCGGGTGGATTTCCACCAGGTACTGTAACCAGGTGCAGTAACCAGGCGCAGGAAATATATCCTGCGAGGGACCGGTTGAAAATACAAAACAGCGTCCGGGACGGCTACTGACGCCTACTTGGCAGATGGGCACAGGTCGCTCAGGACGCATTCGTCGCATTTCGGCCGCCTGGCGACGCAGGTCTTCCTTCCATGGGCCGCCAGGAGGTGTCCCAGGCCGGTCCAGTCGGATTCCGGCACGATTTGCATCAGATCGGACTCGATCCGGTCGGGATCGGTGTGTTTCGTAAATCCGAGCAGCGCGGACAGTCGCTTTACGTGGGTATCCACGGCGATCCCCGGTATACCGAAGGCGTTACCCCGCACGACGTTGGCCGTCTTACGCCCCACGCCGGCCAGGTTCGTCAGTTCCTCCATGCCGGTGGGGACCTCGCCGCCGTGGCGATCGATCAACGCCTGGCAGCATTTCCGGATATTGGCCGCCTTGTTGCGGTAGAAGCCGGTCGTGAAAATGTCGGCTTCCAGTTCTTCAGGCGCGGCATCCAGATAGTGTCCGGGGGATGGATACTTCCTGAAGAGTGGTTCCGTGACCACGTTTACCTGTTTGTCCGTGCACTGCGCCGAAAGGATGGTCGCGACCAGCAGTTCGAACGGCGTGGTGAAGTTCAATGCCGGGGCAACGGCGGGGTAGGTCTTCTTCAGGCGGTCCAGCGCTTCACCCATGCGTTCCTGCTGGGCTTTCCGGCTCGGCATCTGTCAGTCGCTCCCGGGGAAAGGTCCGTGCCGGGCGATTGCCGTACTGCAAACGCGGCGGAATCCGGCAGGTCCGGCAACTCGGATCAGCATCCACCGCCGACCGGTCAACTCGCCGCCGTACTGAGATTCACGGTCTTCAACCGGATCAGTTCTTCCGCCGTCAGTGTGTTCAGGAGCCGGTCCGGCGTTACTCCGCCCTTGCGGACCATGTAAAGTCCATAGTCCACGTAATCCAATTCGTCCACGTGATGGGCGTCGGGTCCGATGCTGAACCGGGCGCCCCGGGTCATCCCATACTCGAGATGCCGCCAGTCCAGGTCGAGGCGGTGGGGATTGGCGTTGACCTCGATGGCGACGTCATTTGCGACCGCTTCGTCGATAAGGCGGACCACGTCCACCGGATAGCCGTCCCGGGCCAGCAGCAGCCGGCCCGTGGGGTGTCCGAGTATGGTCGTGTGCGGATTCCGTATCGCCTTGACCATGCGTTCGGTCATGTCCGCTTCGGACATATTGAACATGGAGTGCACGGATGCCACGACCAGGTCGAAGGAAGCCAGGACCTCGTTGGGATAATCCAGGCTTCCGTCGGGAAGGATGTCGGACTCGATGCCCTTGAGTATGCGGAAATCGTCGTATTGGGCATTCAGGGCATCGATTTCCTCCTGCTGTTCCAATACCCGTTCAATGCTCAGTCCATGGGCATAGGCGGCGGTCCGGCTGTGATCGCAGACCGCGATATAGCCGAATCCCCTGGCCCGTGCGCCCTCGGCCATTTCCCGGAGGCTGTGCATCCCGTCACTGTAGGACGTGTGGTTGTGGATCACACCCTGGATATCCGACCTGACCGGCAGTTTCGGCAGCCTGTTTTCCGAGGCCCTGGCGATCTCTTCACCCCCTTCGCGCAGTTCCGGGGGAACGAATTGAAGACCGAGCAGGTCATAGATCGCGGATTCGTCGGGACAGGGAATCACGGTGCGGTCGTGAATGACGTGCCGGTCGGTAATGGTGATCCCCCGGTCGTCGGCGTGCCGGGCGACCCGTGTTCGGTGACCATCGCTGCCCGTCCAGTGATACAGCGTTACGGCAAAAGTCTCGTCCGGCACGCAGTGGACCCGCACGGGCAGTCCGGTTGGGCCGATGACGGTCAAGTCCTGGCCGTCCTCCGCCTGCACCTGGCCGAAACGATGCAGGATGGCCATGATCCTGTCCCGGTCAGGATGACTGACCACCAGGTCGATCTCGCTGATGACTTCCATCCTGCGTCTGACATCTCCCGCTATCTCGACCCGCCAGACGTCGGGGTGGCGCAGCAGGTCGTCCGCCAGGGATTTCGCCTCCTTCAACGCCCGGTCCAGGCGATGGAATCCGCGCGACCGCTTGATCAGATCGATCCCCTTCAACACGCGCTCCTGGGTCTTGGCGCCGAACCCGTTCAGCTTGACCAGCCTGTTTTCCATGCAGGCGTATTCCAGTTCCCCCACGGAATCGATGCCGAGATGGTCGTGAATCGTTCTGATTTTCTTCGCGCCGAGCCCCGATATGGTAAGCATTTCCTGGAATCCGGCCGGCACCGTCTTCACGAGGGACTGATGATAGCTCGACTGCCCTACCCGGACGAGTTCCGTGATGTGACGAACCATGGACGCGCCCAGGCCGGGAACCTTGCCCAGCCGATCTTCATGCACCATGTCCTCCACCGGCTCGGAGAGGGTTTCCACCCGGCGCGCGGCATTCGCGTAGGCACGGGTCTTGAAGGTACTCTCGCCCTGAAGGATCAGTAGCGATCCGATCTGGCTGAGGACTTTGCCGATCTGTTTGTTGGTCATATCTGGTTTCCGTACCGGCGCACGTTATTCATGCGTCGCGGACATGCCGCCAACAGGATTCGATGAATTCCGGCAGTCTCTTGACGAACTCCGACCTCGGCACGGCCCGTTCGCAGCCCGCCTCCCGGGCGCGCACGAAGGCTTCGGGCCGCGTATGGCGGCCGTACGCCATCATCGGTATATCCCTGGTCGCTTCACGGTCCTTCAGGAGAGATACCAGGTCCACGGCGTCGGTCCGCGTGAGATCGAGGTCCACGATGATCGCGGACGGCGGACCGCATTCGGAATCATCCGGGATCTCGCCCGCTTCCGCCGCGAAACGTGGTTCGCCGCCCAGTTGACGTATGGTCTCACCGATCTTCGAAGAGAAAAACAGGTCGTCCACCACGACGAGTACGATATGGCCGGCCATCATGGCTCCAGGGTCGCATAGATTCGGTTTATGGCGCTTCAGCAGTCCGAATATAAGGGCGGTATTCCACCGGAAACAAGGGTATTGTTTCGACGCGACGCATGTTCCGCGGATGGACTTGCCAGGCGCCGACCGGACCGGCTTAGACTTTTTTCAAATCTAATTATTGACACATGTATATTTTAATTATATATTTAGTCTCATCTAAAAACATCGTTAGCACACTCCATGCAAAGTCGAGACCGGTTTTCGGATATATACATGCCCACACCCGCCACGGAAGATTACCTGAAGGCCATCTACAAGTTGCAGGAGAACGCGGTAGCCGCATCGACCAATGCCATAGCGGACCGGATGGGCGTATCGGCCGCCTCCGTCACCAACATGATGAAGAGGCTGTCGGAGTCGGGCCTGGTCGAACACCGGCCCTACCAGGCGATCAGGCTGACCGACGCCGGAAGAAAGATCGCACTCGAGATCATTCGCCATCACCGGTTGCTGGAGGTGTACATGGCTGAAGCGCTAGGATTTACGTGGGACCAGGTGGACGCGGAAGCGGAGCGTCTCGAACACGTGATCTCCGAAGAATTCGAGGACAAGATCGATGCCATGCTGGGACACCCGACCACGGACCCCCACGGCTCGCCCATACCGGCGAAAGATTTATCCATTGCCAGCGCCAACCACGACAGGCTGTCCGACATGGAACCCGGTCGCACCGTGATTGTTCGCCGCGTGAAAGACACGGATCCGGCCCTGCTCCGCTATCTGGCGAAACTCGGCCTCCGGCCGGAAAACGTCGTGGAAGTACTGAGCAAAGAGCCCTTCGATGGACCCATGTTTCTGCGCGTTGGCGGCGAGGAACACCACGTCGGGCACCAGGTCGCCCGCAGCGTCCTGGTCGAATGCGTACCGGACGAGGAAACGAAAAACGATGGGCGGGCAGGTTCATGACCGGTATCATCGTGCTGATTGCCCTCGGGGTGCTCTTCCTGCCCCAATACGGACTGTACTGGCGCTACCGGCGCAGGCGTTGGGTGCACTCCCGCCAGGCCGTCGAGGACGCCCTGGCCCATCTGCACCAGTTCCAGCACGACGGCCGGCCGGCGTCTGTCGAATCCCTTTCCAATACCCTGGGCACTTCGACCGGTCACACGCTGATCCTGGTCGACCGCATGGCGCAGATGGATCTGGTGGCCGTGACCGGCCAGGGGATGCGCCTCACGGCCGCCGGCCATCGCTGGGCGCTCCAGATCGTCAGGGCGCATCGCCTGTTCGAGCGGTACCTGGCCGACGAGACCTCCGTGCCCCGGGAGAAAATACACGCCCATGCCCACGAACTGGAACACACGGTGAGCGAGGCGCAGGTCGACAAGATGGACGCCGACATGGGCCACCCCGCCTTCGATCCCCAGGGAGATCCGATCCCGAACGCCGCGGGCGACATGAAGGAGATCAAGAGCCAGAAACTCGTCGAATGGCCTGCGGGCGTTCCGGCGCAGATCGTGCATATCGAGGACGAACCACCGGAAGTGTACGCCCAGATCATCGCCGAGGATCTCCATCCCGGCATGGTGATCACGATCCTGGATGCCACATCCGTTCGGGTGGTCATCGGCACGCCGGAAAACGAGCACGTGCTGGCTCCGGTCGTCGCGGCAAACATTTCCGTGCGGGAGGCGCCCATCGACCGGGTCGAACCGTCAGGCGTGCCGCTCACGGCGCTGAAACACGGCGAGCAGGGCCGCGTCGCCGGGCTGTCTCCGGCATGCCAGGGCTTGACCCGACGAAGGTTCCTGGACCTGGGCCTCACCCCCGGCGTCCGCGTCGAGCGCGTCATGCAAAGCGCCTTCAGCGATCCCACGGCTTACCGGGTGCGCGGTACGATGATCGCGCTGCGCCGGGAACAGTCCGACCTGATCTTAATCGACGGAGGAACGCGGCAGAAACGGGAGATCACCGTATGAGTATCGATTCCGCACCGCCCGGACACGACTGCGCGTCGTGCGCACTGCAGGAAAACCTGGTACAGATGGGTATCACGATGGACCGGTGGGATTATGTCATCGCCCTGGCAGGGAACCCGAACGTGGGCAAGAGCACGGTCTTCAACGCGTTGACCGGACTGAAGCAGCATACGGGGAACTGGCCCGGAAAGACGGTGAACCGGGCCGAGGGAGGATTCGAGTTCAACGGCAGAAGGTTCAAGATGATCGACCTGCCCGGGACCTACTCCCTGCTCTCGGCGTCCATCGACGAGGAGATCGCCAGGGACTTCATCCTATTCGGCAGACCTGACTGCACGCTGGCCGTCGTCGATGCCACCATGCTCGAGCGCAATCTCAACCTGGTGCTCCAGGTGCTGGAGATCACGGAAAAAACGGTAGTCTGCCTGAATCTGATGGACGAAGCCGAACGCAAGGGGATCTCGGTGGATCACCGCGCCCTGTCACGGGAACTGGGCGTGCCGGTCGTGCCGGTATCGGCCAGGAAGAAGGAGGGGCTGGGCCTGTTGATGCGCACCGTCGCCGACGTGATCCAGGGTACGATCAAGAACGCGCCCCGGCGCATAACGGGCAACGACGAACTCGACCGGACCGTGGATACGATCACGGGCATGCTGCACGCATCCTACCCTGACCTTCCGAACCCCCGCTGGATCGCCTTCAGGCTGCTCGACGGCGACTACCGGGTGCGCCAGGCGCTCGAACAGGGCGAATTCAGCCGGATGGGCGTCCAGGCGGAACTACCCGCCAGGGATCAAACGACATGAGCAAAACAACGGCAACACGTTCCACCGGCGAGGACATCCTGGGCCGGGTGGAAGAAATGCAGAGGGACCTGGACGGATCGTATCGCGACGAAATCGTGGAGGCCATCTACCAGGACGCCGAGGCCATCACCCGGAAGGTGGTTCAAACCGGCGAAACGGCTTCTTATCCCTGGGACCAGAAGCTGGACCGCATCGTTACCTCGAGGATCTGGGGACTGCCCTTCATGGCCCTGCTCCTGGCCGTCGTCTTCTGGATCACGATTTCGGGGGCTAACGTGCCCTCCGCCATGCTGGCCGAAGGGCTATTCTGGCTGGGCGCGCAGGGCGTCGCGCTATTCGAAGCGCTGGGGATGCCCTGGTGGGTCACCGGGTTCATCTGGCACGGCGTCTACAGGGGACTGGCCTGGGTGATCGCCGTTATGCTTCCTCCCATGGCCATATTCTTCCCCATTTTCACCATACTGGAGGACCTGGGGTACCTTCCCCGCGTGGCGTTCAACGTCGACGCGCTGTTCAAGAAGGCGGGCGCCCACGGCAAGCAGGCGCTCACCATGAGTATGGGCCTGGGTTGCAACGCGGCCGGGGTCGTGGCCTGCCGGGTCATCGATTCGCCGCGGGAGCGGCTCATCGCCATCCTCACCAATAATTTCATGCCCTGCAACGGCAGGTGGCCGACGCTGATCATACTGGCCACCCTCTTCGTGGCGGCGGCCTTCCCGCCGGCCTTCGCGGCCATGGCCGCGGCCGGGTCCCTGGTCCTGATCGTCCTGATCGGCGCCGCGACGACCCTGCTGGTATCGGCCATCCTGTCCCGGTCCTTCCTGCGGGGCGAAGCCAGCAGTTTCACGCTGGAACTTCCGCCCTACCGGCGTCCCAGCATACTTCGCGTGCTATACACCTCACTCATAGACCGGACGATATTCGTCCTCTGGCGCGCGGTGGTCATGGCCGTGCCGGCCGGCGGCGCGATCTGGCTGCTGAGCAACATCCACGCCGGGGGTCAGAGCCTGACGGTATGGGTTTCGCAGTGGCTGGAACCCGTGGGGCGGGCCATCGGCCTCGACGGCGTGATCCTGCTGGCCTACATCATCGCCATCCCGGCCAACGAAATCGTGGTCCCGACCATCATCATGGCCTACACGGGCGCCGGGATGATGATCGAGCTGGACACGATGGAGGAACTGCGGCAACTCCTGGTGGTCCAGGAGGGATGGACGCTCCTCACCGCCGTCTGCCTCATGCTCTTCTCGCTGTTGCACAATCCGTGCTCCACGACCATGTGGACGGTCTACCGCGAAACCAAGAGCGTGAAGTGGACCGTCGTCAGCGGTCTTATGCCTCTGGCCATCGCCTTCATCCTGCTCTTCATCGTCGCCCAGACGGCCTACTGGATCATGGGACTGGCGGGGGGGTGACGCAGACTCCTGGCGGTTTCAGGCGCGCGGCCTGAGGTCAGGCGCACGGCCTGAGATCAGGAATCGAGGACTGACGGCAGGCGGGGACTGGGCCCAGGCGCTACCGCCCGAGCAGCAGGTAGCCTTTTTCTTTCATCAACGCAACGATGCGATCGACCGACCGGTCCACCGGATCGGTCTCAGACGAGACGGTCACCGCCGGATCGCGGGGCTTTTCGTAGGGATAGTCCACACCCGCTAGATTGCGCAGCAGGCCTCGGTCGGACTTCTCGTAACACCCCGTGGCGTCGTGCTTTCGGCACCAGGCCAATGGCGCGTCGACGAAGACCTCCACGTACCGGTCCGTTCCGATGCGTTCGGACACCTGGCGGCGGCCGTCTTCACTCGGCGAGATGAAAGAGGCGATGACGATGAGTCCCGTGTCGTTGAGCATGCGCGCGGTCTCGGATACCCGCCGGAGGTTCTCCGCCTGGTCCGCCGCCGAAAAGCCGAGGTCGCGGCTGAGGCCGCTGCGAACGACCGAACTGTCCAGCACGACCACCGAATAACCTTCCTCGTACAGTACTTTCTCCAGGCCGTAAGTGACGGAAGATTTCCCCGAGCCCACCAGGCCCGTGATCCAGATCGTACAAGGTTTCTGCCCATACCGTACCATACGGTGATCCGGATCCACCAGGCTGGCTCTGCGAACAGTCGAGGCCCTGGGTTCGGAATCGGCGTCAACGTCCATGGGCACGCGGTCTTCCGGCAGCCGGTCGATGATCATGCCCGCGGCAACGGTGTTGTTGGTAAGGTAGTCCACCAGGATGAAACTGCCGGTCAGCCGGTTGTTCTGGTACGCGTCGTGGAAGAGTGCCCGGTTGGAAGTCAGCGCGACCCGGCCGATCTCGTTGAGCGAAAGGCAGGGAACGCCGACCTTGTGCAGGGTGTCTACGTCGATGCGGTAGTCGACGTGGTCGATGCTCGCGCGGGCGGTCTGGGTGGTCTGCTTGATCAGGTAGTGACGGGAAGGATCCATGGGGGTCTCGTCCATCCAGACCATCATCGCCTCGAACCGCCGATCCACGTGGGGCAGGTTCTTCGGATGAACGATCATGTCACCCCGGCTTACATCCACTTCGTCTTCCAGCTGAAGCGAAACGGACATGGGCGGGTAGGCCTCGTCCAGGTCGCCGTCGTAGCTGGAAACGGACTTCACCCGGGTGCGGTTCTGGCCCGGGAGAACCAGCACCTCGTCTCCCGGCCGCACCACGCCGGACAACACCGATCCCGCGTAGTACCGCTCCTTCTGGCGGGGTCGAATGATGTACTGTACCGGAAAGCGCAGGTCGACCAGGTTGCGGTCGGTAAGGAACTGCACGTCCTCCAGGATGTCCAGCACGGTCTGTCCGTGATACCATGGCGTGCGGCTGCTCCTTTCCACCACGTTGTCGCCTAAGAGCGCGCTGACCGGTACGATGCGGATGTCGCTCACGTTCAACTTGGCGGCGTAATCCAGGAACACCCGGCGGATGTCGTCGAAGACCTGTTCGTCGAAATCCACCATGTCCATTTTGTTCACGGCTACCACGAGGTGCTGGATGCCCAGCAGAGAGGTGATGAAGGCGTGGCGCCGGGTCTGCGTCAGGATCCCGTGTCGCGCGTCGACCAGCACGATGGCCAGGTTGGCGCTGGACGCGCCGGTCGCCATGTTTCGGGTGTATTGTTCGTGGCCCGGCGTGTCGGCGATGATGAACTTCCGCCGGGGCGTCGAAAAATACCGGTAGGCCACGTCGATGGTGATGCCCTGCTCCCGTTCGGCCTTGAGACCGTCCAGCAACATGGCCAGATCGGGCGCCTCGTCCTGGCGGACCATCTTCTTGAGCGAGGCGAGGTGGTCCTCGTAGATGTTCTTCGAGTCGGCCAGGAGCCGGCCGATCAGCGTGGACTTGCCGTCGTCCACGCTGCCCGCCGTACTGAAGCGGAGCAATTCCTTTTCTTCGTTCTGCGCGAGGAATGTCTGGATGTCGGTCATTTCACCATGGCCGGCGATCGGATCGCCCTTAGAAATAGCCTTCCCGCTTCTTCAGTTCCATCGATCCTTCCTGGTCGTGATCGATGATGCGCGTGGAACGCTCGGAAATGCGTTCCACCATCATTTCCTCGATGATCTCTTCGACGGAA
>JAPOOT010000257.1 GCA_026713285.1 Gemmatimonadota bacterium
ATTTATGGATCTGCCACTGAAATACGGACTCAATCCCCATCAGCGTCCCGCCCGGGTGACCCTGCCGCCCACATCACCGCTGCGCGTACTCAACGGCACACCGGGCTATGTCAATATCATCGACGCCATGGGCGCCTGGCAACTGGCACGGGAATTGAAACAGGCGACCGGAGCGCCGGGTGCGGCATCCTTCAAACACGCGAGTCCAGCCGGAGCGGCGATTGCCGGCGAACTTCGTGATACTTATCTGTCGTCCCAGTTTCTGGCCGGGAAAGCGTACTCACCGGGTGCAGCCGCCTATATCCGGGCCCGAGGCGGCGACCGCATGTGTTCCTTCGGGGACGCCGCGGCCGTGAGCGAGGTGGTGGACCGGTCCCTGGCCAACGTGTTAAGGCGGGAAGTGTCCGACCTGATCATCGCGCCGGGATACGATAGGGACGCGTTGGAGATCCTCAGCGCGAAGAAGGGCGGAGGCTACCTCGTGCTGGAGATCGATCCGGACTACGAGCCGCCCGAGATAGAGCGGAGAACGCTGTTCGGCCTTCAACTGGAACAGCCCCGCAACGATGCGGCCATCAACCGGGATACCTTTTCCAATATCGTTACCGGCAAACGGGACATTCCGGATTCCACCTTCGACACGCTCGTCGTGGCGACGATCGCACTCAAATACACGCAGTCGAATTCCGTCTGCGTGGCCTACGACGGCCAGGTGATCGGCATGGGCGCGGGCCAGCAGTCCCGGATTCACTGCACCCGCCTGGCCTGCGACAAGGCCGACAAGTGGTTCCTGCAACAGCATCCCCGGACGCTGGAACTCCCCTTCCGCGAGGGACTCAAACGCACGGAAAAGACAAACCTCGTCGACCAGTACCTCCTGTGGGACCAACTTTCCACCACGGAGGAGAACCACATGCTGGACGTCCTCACGTCACGTCCGGCACCCATCTCTTCAGAGGAACGCCGGGAATACCTCGCCCGATTCGACGGAATCTGCCTGTCATCGGACGCCTACATACCCTTCCGCGACAACATCGACCGGGCCAGCCGGAGCAACGTGCAATTCGTGGCGCAGACCGGCGGGTCGACGGCGGATAGGGGCGTGACAGAAGCGGCCGATGAATACGGCATGGCGATGGTCCATACCGGGCTGCGGCTGTTTTTGCACTAGCGACGGCCGTGGTGGCTTCTACTGAGACATTTCTTGCAGGACCACTTTCAATCGCACTGGAAAATCCGTCAGGATCCCGTCAACCCCCTGCTCGATGAAAGCCCGCAAATCTTCAGCGGTGTCCGCGAAGAAAACACGGACGGTTGTGAAAGGACTTCGAGTGACACGAAAGCCGAATATCATCTATCTGCTGGCGGACGACTGGGGATACGGGGATGTAAGCAGTCTCAATCCCGATTCCAAAATCCCGACGCCGCATACCGATCGGCTCGCAGGAGAAGGGATGATGTTTACGGATGCCCACAGCAATTCCGCAGTATGCACGCCCACGCGATACGGCGTGCTGACGGGACGTTACTGCTGGCGATCACGGCTGAAGCGCGGGGTCTTGAACGGCTATTCCGAACCGTTGATCGAGGAGGGACGCATGACGGTTCCTACGCTGCTTCGCGGCCAGGGATATACGACGGCCTGCGTGGGGAAGTGGCACCTGGGACTGGGCTGGCAGACCTCCGGAGGAGCGGAGACGGTATATAAGGAGACGGTAAATAAGGAGACGGTGCGTTTCTCCGCTCCTTTGTCCCATGGTCCCCATACGGTGGGATTCGACCATTCATACATCATCCCGGCGTCCCTCGATATGGAGCCCTACTGCTATATCGAAGATGGGAAGGTCGTGGAGCTTCCGGTCGAAGAGATAGCGGACTCGCCTAGGCCGGCCTTTTGGCGTGGAGGGGCCTGCGCGCCGGGGTTTTCCCATGAGACCTGCCTGCTGGAACTGACGATGCGTGCCGAGGGATTTATCCATCGGCGCGCAAAAGAAAATGGCGATCGGCCATTCTTTCTTTACTTCCCCGCACCTTCTCCCCATACGCCTCATTTTGCGCGAGACCGATTTGCCGGCCGTAGCCAGGCGGGCGTGTATGGAGATTACGTGACGGAGCACGACTGGAGCATCGGGCGGATCCTGGAGGCAGTGAAGCGCAATGGCCTGGCGGAGAATACGCTGATTATCGTAACGAGTGACAATGGCTGCCACGCAGAGCCTATCGGGTTGAAGGAAAAATATGATCACCTTGGGAATTACGTTTTCCGGGGTCAGAAGTCAGATGCCTGGGACGGCGGTCACCGCATCCCGTTTATCGCGTCGTGGCCGGGCGTGATCGAACCGGGGTCACGATGTGACAAGACGGTTTGTCTGACGGATCTGCTTGCGACCGTTGCCGGTATCTGCGAAGTGGACCTGCCGATAGACGCCGGCGAAGACAGCTGCAATATCCTGCCCTATCTGCGGGGCGAACAGGCAGAGACGATCCGTGAAGCGACGGTGCATCATTCGATCAGCGGGGAATTCGCCATACGGAAGGACAGGTGGAAGCTGGTGGCATGCCGCGGATCGGGCGGGTGGACCCTGAAAGAAACCGATGTTCCCGGGGATGCGCCGCCGATGCAACTCTACGATATGGTTTCCGATCCGGGAGAACAGTTAAACCTGTTTAGAAAAAAGCCCGGTGTGGTCGAGGATTTGCTCGACACGCTGAATCGGTACCGGACCGACGGCCAGAGCACGTGAAACCGCGAGGTAAGTGAGACCCTCGAATTAGGTAAGGGCGCGAGGGCAGGTTTGGCCGCGAGGTAGGTGAGACCCTCGAATTAGGTAAGGCCGCGAGGCAGGATAGGCCGCGAGGTACGTGAGCAAAGGAGTGTGGATGCGATGAACGGCAAGAGACCCAACGTCATACTGGTCATCACCGACGACCAGGGTTACGGGGACCTGGGTTGTACGGGCCACCCCTGGTTGAGGACGCCAAGTATCGACGCATTTCACCGCGACGCGGTCCGCCTTGCGGATTTCCACGTTTCGCCTCTGTGTACGCCGACGCGCGGAGCCCTGATGACCGGACGGCAACCCGTACGAAACGGCGCCTGGGCGACCTGCTGGGGACGGTCCCTCCTACGGAAGACCGAGACGACCATGGCGGACGTTTTCAGCGAGGCCGGCTACCGAACCGCCATGTTCGGCAAGTGGCACCTGGGCGACAACTATCCCTATCGTCCCCAGGACCGGGGATTCCGGCACGTGGTGGCCCACAAGGGTGGGGGCGTGGGACAGACGCCCGATTTCTGGGGCAACAATTACTTCGACGACACCTATTTCCACAATGGGGAGCCCGTGGAGCACGCCGGATACTGCACGGACGTGTGGTTCGACGA
>JAPOOT010000500.1 GCA_026713285.1 Gemmatimonadota bacterium
CGCGATACCAGTCCCGGTGGACGTCGCGGACCAGGTCGCCTGGATTGGCATCGCCGATCACTTCGCCGACTGTCTCGCGGACCAGCTGAAAAGCCTGCCAGTAGCCGCGCGCGGCAAGTGCATCGCGGCTTCGCCGGTCGGCTTCGTTGTTTTCCGGATCCCAGTTCCCCGAACGCACCCGCTCAATCAGTCCCGGCGTCACACGATAACCCTCTATCGACAACGAGTGGTACGCATCGTTGAGGTAGATGCCATCAATAAAAGATAGATAGACTTTTGATTCCGGACGAAGTTCCGGAGACTTCGGGAATGCCGAGATCACCGTTTCCCGAAAACTCTCCCACAGGGATTGCAGTCGCCTGGAAATCGGCTCTAGCGTCTGCTTCAACACACCGAATACCTGTGCTGGCTCAAACGGGTCGGACTCGCGGACATCGTATCCGGCGCTCTTCATGACTTTGAGCAATTCGTCGGCCATGGCTGCCCGGCCTATCCGGCGAAAGGCGCCGGCAAGCCGGCCGGCGTAGGATGAATGGCCGCCGTCGAGTAGCCGGCCGAGCACGTCGGACGCATCGCGGACACCGGAAAGTACGATTTGAGCCTCAACCGGGTTGCGGACAAAGAACGCTTCGGGGACCTTGATGAGCGCGGCTTCGGGTACCAATAACCTGAGACCGTCCTGTGTGGTTACGTCCTCGTCGGCGGGCATGTCCTTCTGTCTGAGATTGTAAAGCGATATGCCAAATAGCATTTCGACTTCGTTGTTGCCGCCTTTGGGCGTATAGATGACGATCTGCCGGGGGATGACCGTGCTTTCAGCATGAAGCAACAAGGACTGTTCAGGGGAGAGATGCCAGGCGTCACCGAACCGCGCCGTGCAATAGGTAGCGCAGAATTCCCAGAATGAGGCGAACCACGAAGTCGTGTCTCCCGGATCAGCACCTGGGCTGGACGAGATCACCCAGCCCTTTATGACTTCCCGTAGGAAGCCGTTTCTAAGCAGGCGTTCGCGGTGGACGCGCGTAAGTTCGATGGATCGGAAAACCCGTCTTCCACCTTCCTGAAGGCTTTTGAGTTTCGCAAGCGACGCGGCGAGTTTTTCGTGGGGTTTGGCCATGTTGGACTTCTGTTGGAGATTACAGGCGCTTGTGGGATTGCCAGTTTGTGGATGTACAAGTATATAATGATGTGTCATTGCAAGTCAATTGTGTTGTGATATTGCACGTAGAAAATGATGTGAAAATACACGTATATTGTGCGGAAAGATACGTCTGAAGACCGAGGTACCAACGAGGTCGAGCTGCCATGGTGCTGAACGAAAACAGAGTAGCAGAAAATGAAACTGTCAGCTACACAAAGTCCGTGACAGACACGTGAAGACCAGATGGCGCTGAGCCTGGCCCCACCCGGGTCCAGTCTACCCCATCCTCAGACTCCGATCCGCCAGCGGCAGATTGATCCGGACATTGCCCCGCCTGTGAGATTCCCTTAAAGCAATGGCGATTTCCAGCGCTTCACGGCCGAACTCGCCTGGGCACGTCGTCTCCCTTCCAGCTTCGATCGAACGGCACACACCTTCTATCGCGTCGACCATGGAGCTCCTTGGATGCCAGGGTCCGGGCAGGTGCGTCTGTGTAGGTGCGCCGGTTTCGGGATGGGGCGTCCATAGCTCGAACTGGGCGTGGGAATTCCGGGAGACGATGCGGCCGGTTTCGCCGATGAACTCGAGGGACCAGGAGTAAGGCAGGGATTCGGACCGGGAGTTCAGTATGGTGCGGATTCCGTTTTCGTATACAATGATCCCTGAACCGGGGATGTCGCCGTCTGAAGCGGCCTGGCCGTCCGTGTCGATCAGACCGACTACCCACCGGGCGGGCGCACCGGCGAATAGACGCAGCAGGGCCAGGGTGTGGCTCTGGATGTTGGACAGCGTGGAGTGGCTGTGGCAGACCATGCTCTTCAATGGTCCGATGGCGCCTTCGGCGATGAGCCTGCGCGCAGTCGTGTAATAGCTGTACCAGTTGAGGTGGCAGGCCATGGCGAGGATGACGCCGTGCCTGGTGCAGGCATCGATCATGGTATCGGCTTCGGCCAGCGTGCGGCACATGGGCTTCGTGGCAAAAATGGCCTTAACCCCCAGTTCGGCCAATCCCACCGTGATCTCCGCGCGCGGCTCCGGCCTGGTGGTCAGGCAGACCACGTCGATCCGCTCTTTCTCGACCATCTCCCGATAGTCGGTGTAGAGGGCCGAAACGTCCCAGCGCCGCTTGAAATCCTCGAGTTTGGCGGGATCCTCGTCCGCCGCGGCGACAAGATCGATCCCCCGCGCCTCAATCATGGCCGGCGCGTGCGCCCACGGCCAGGGATAATGGGGCTGGCCGACGTGCTCGTCGTCGATGGTGCTGCCCATCCTGCCGCATCCGACCACGGCGCCCCGATAGGTATGTTTTGGCGCTGTATCCTCTACGGCCTGGAAGGCTTCATCGTGGGATCCGGGCATGGGGGCATTCCTTCTTCAGTCTTGCCAATCACCGGTCAACAGAACCGTTCTTACCAGTAGAAACCTATTTGGAAGAAATGCGCTGCGAGGTATGGTTTGGCCCGAGTTCGACCGGTTTGCCGTGCGGCGTGTTCAGATACGCCCTTCGCCATGCGTCCTTGCGGTCCGACGCTTCCGCCTGCGACACGAGTCCGCGCGCTCTGCAGAGGCGCTCCAGGGCCCGGAGCCAGTGCCGATAGTACGTATCGCCCTGGTCGGGATCGCCCTCCCGTTGCGCCGCACGTATCTCCTCGCTCAGCGTGGCGGCCCACTCGTCCCACGTGAAGTAACCTTCGCCGGAGAGTCGCACCGCGAGCGCGAACGCCGATGCCTCCCATGGCGCGGCGAAGACCGGTGAGCCATCGTCCCCAAGCGGGATTTCTCCCAGCCCATTCGTGCCGCCGGGCAATTGCGGGTCTGTCACGGTGCAGGCTCCAGGTACGTTTCCCAGAGGTCGACGTATACGGCGCTGTTCACGTTGGCCGATTCCCCCCACAGATCACGCCCATCGAAGCGTACGTTGTAGAGATGCCTTCCTTCGTCCACGCCCTGGGCGCTCAGGTCCGGGTATACCTGTGACCCGTAGTGCTCACGCACGATCCCCGTGTGGCCTC
>JAPOOT010000183.1 GCA_026713285.1 Gemmatimonadota bacterium
AGCTCGTCAGGATCGTTTTCCAGGTCGAATAGCTCCGTTTCACCCGTGTGGTGCACCACAAGCTTGTGATCCGCCGTGCGTACGAGCCTGAATTCGCGAAGCGCGCTGGCCGCCTCCTCGCGGTGGGTCGAACGATCCCCGGTGAGCACGGCGCTGAAGTCGCTGGCGTCGAGCCCTCCCTGGGCGGGCAGACCCGCCAAACCGCACAGGGTCGGATTGACGTCGATCAGTTCCACGAGCGCATCGGAAGTGCGCCCTCCCGATATGCCTGGTCCGGCGGCAATGAGCGGCACGCGCAGGGCCGCCTCGTAGGGCACGGACTTGGTGTACAGGCCATGGTCGCCCAGCATCTCACCGTGGTCGCTGGCGAACACGACGATGGTATCCTCCGCCATGCCCCGCCGTTCGACGGCTTCGATGATCCGGCCCACCTGGTCGTCGATCAGTTCGATGGCCGCGCAGTACTGCCGGCGCGTAACGGCCACTTCATCTTCAGAGAGGTCGCGCCGACGGGCGTTGACCCAGGCCGGCTTCCCCGCTTCCTTGCTCCGTATCGCAGTCGGCACGGCAGCGCCCCGGTACCGTTCCGCGTATGACGTGGGTGGATCGAAGGGGTTGTGCGGCCCCACGAAGCTGACGAAGAGATGCCATGGGTAATCGTCGGGCACGTCGTCGATCCATTCGGCAGCTCGGCGGCCGATATAGGCGTCCTCGAAAGCCTCGGAGGGCAGGACCGAGTCGTGGGCGGCACCCAGGTTCCACCCTTTCGCTCTCCTGGCCGCGTAATCCGCCCGGAAGCGTTCGAAGAGTCCCTGCTCCTGCAGCCAGAATCCATAAGGTCCCCGCGGCTGGTCCGCCATGCCCGCGTGCATCTTGCCCTCGCACTCCACCGGATGGGTGAATCCCCAACCGAACACCCGGGGCCGGTCGCCGTGGCGGCCGTTGTAAGGATCCGGTTTGGCCAGATCGAGTTTTCCCACGCACCCGACCCGGTATCCCGCGTCCCGCAGCCGGGCGTAATAGGGGGTGATGTGCCGGGGCAGGTAGCAGTTGTTGTCCAGGCACCCCAGCCGCGCGGGCTGGTAGCCACTGGCCAGGCCGATGCGCGCGGGTGCGCAGACCGGGGCGTTGGTGACGCACTGGCTGAATCGGATTCCCCGTTCCGCCAGGCGGTCCAGGTTCGGCGTGCGCACGAAGGTCGCTCCCGCCGCGGACAGGTAGTCGTGCCGGTGCTGGTCGTCCATAATGAACAGGAGATTGGGGCGTCCGGATTTGGCCATAGTTGCGTCTCGCTTCCGTTTCGGATGATTGCGAACCTTCTTCAGACGCTCTCTTACGGTTTCGATATCAGGGCTTCCAGTATGATTCCGCGATCATGTTCATGTTTTCTGGTAAGTATATGAAGTTATAACTCATTATGAAGTTACAACTCAGTTGATAAAGGATTCGAACTGGTGCGGCGCCGCCGGAAACCACAGGCTGTCCACCAGGAATGAAAGGGCCATCCCGAGGACGTACCCCACCAGGATGCCGAGAAACAGGGGCTGCGCTCTGCGGTAAAGGGGCCCTCCACCCAGGCGCAGCAGGATTACCTGGACAAGCCAGGCCAGCAGGAAGGGCAGGAACATGAAACGCACGGTGTCCGCGGCCACGGCGACCAGGCCGATGGGATGCAGCGGCCACCAGAGGAATAGGAAGCGTCCGAGAATCATCAGCATGTACAGGACGATACCGTTCCCAAAGAAGATCAGTTCCAGCTCCGAGACACTGCTTGCGCTGCTGTTCCACGTCATGATCGTGTTGTAGAAGAAGGGTACGAGGTCGCCGGGCTTGGACAGGAGATTGTCG